>JBFEWG010000042.1:0-14156 GCA_041546465.1 Sulfurimonadaceae bacterium | reverse complement strand
TCCCTGATGCTCCACTGACATGTAGTTCATAGGTATTGAGCACGCCCTGATGCCGAAAAGCTTCCAGGACATCCCGCTTTTCCAAAAGAAACGCTTCCGGGTCCACCGTTCTATCCGTAAAAAATCCGGCAAGTCGCGGATTGTTCATATCCATGGCAAGGGCATACGCCCGTTGACGGTACTCTTCATTTTGCTCAAGCAGGATTATCGCATCCAGGGCCAAAGCACTGTTACCTGCCTCCTGCAACCCCTCAGAAATCGCTTTTAGTGCCGTTGGCGATGCCGTTTTCGCAAAATAGACAACCTGCCAGACCAGGTTCTCTTCCGGCTCCTCGGATAGAGATAATAGCAGCCTATAGGCTCGCTGTCTGAGTCCAGGGTCCATACTTAACAGGAGTGTATGCTTTGCAATCTGAAGCGCAGTAGCCTCTCCATCAGACTCGGCCAGGTGATAAGCATACATCAGCTGCTCTTCACCAGGAACCTCATCGCAGTTCAGGTTGACTTCTGCCTCCTGCAGGCGTAAAAGCATCCATTGACGCAGCGGATGCGTATGCTCATACCAGGGATCAAAATCGGCTTCTACAGGCAGTGATTGTTGCAAAGAAGCAGCAAACCTGCGGTAGGTTCCACTGTACTCCTTTCCAAGGGCATAGTCACTGTCCCGGTATAAGGTGCTGCTTTGCTGGCTGAGTGCCACATGGACTTCATCTGTCTCTTTCGCCCGTGATAAACGGATATAGCGGCTCCCTTTGGGAAGGATCAACGTCATGCTCCCTGTCTCTTTCAGGAGCGGAAGTACTGATGTCCCCCGTAGGTAAGAAAGAGTCTGTTCGGCTTTCCTTTCCTCTTGTGCATCAAGTTTCTGTACGGCTGTAAGCGCCTGGCTTAAAGCATAGTTCTCGTACGGCTCTTCGCTCCCGTAACGCAGAATAGCCCGATGCCTGCCGTCAACATCTGCATAAATCAGTGCTGTCTTCTCTCCCTTTTTCAAGACAGTCACTTCAATACGTGTCTCCTGTTCAAGCGGCTGGGGAAAATGATACTCCAGCCATCGGTTCTTCTCCACCTTGTTACGGATCTTGACTTCGACACGTCTGTTCGAAATCTCTTTGGTCCCATCAGCGGTAGGGACACTTTGGCCCTTCTCTCCCATAGGATAAAGCTGGATATCCTCTGCAGGAACACCTCCTTGTATCATTGCATCACGGATACTCTCACAACGTTGTAATGATAGCTTGTCATTCATCTGCTTATCACCCGTGCTGTCCGTGTATCCAAAGACATGGATCTCTTTTGAAGCCGAAATACGGGGAAGGATCTGTTCGACCTGACGTGCAAGCTTCCGGTCAAGACGGTACTGACGGGTCCTAAAATAGAATTTTTCAAGGAGTTCCAGGTAAGAAGGTTCTCTTTCAATTGGAACCTCTTCGGGAACTTCAACAAAGGTTCCTCTGTCCAGAGCATTCAATGCAGTCAGATCAAAGGCTTCTGGAATCCGGTTTCGCTCGGCACGCTCAGCCTCAAGATAAAGACGATACGAGCCATAGTCTGCATGTAAAAGTCTACCCTTATCGGGGATTTTTGTCGGATATAGCCGTTTCATCACCGTACCCGCACGTGCACTTTCAAAAAGATCCGATCTCTGCCGGCTGTCATGCAGAGAACTGGCAGCACTCCACAATGAGTCCATCCTCTTCATCCCGTCATCGGCATTACTGTTCTTCCATCGAGGCTGATTGACTTTGAAGGCTTTCTCACCGACGTCCCAGGCAATGTTTCCTTTGTTAAGCGGGTTTATTATGTTCTGATGAAGAAGCTCACCCTGAAGAAGGATCTCGTCATAGGTATGCAGGGTGATGTTGTTCTCTCCCTCTGACAAGGGGATATAATGTGCTGCGGCATAGCTAAGATACTGTCGTTTTTCTTCATCTGTATAGTCCATACTAACCGCACTGTTGCTTTCAAGTATCCTCTCCTTTCCGGCATACTTGACGAGGATCCGTTGTCGATGTTTGCCAAGAGCGTCCAAGGCATCCACAGGTGTACGCATACTCAACCGGAGGGTTCCTGGTCCCTTGATCGGGAGGGAAAACTTCTTTTCCCTCCCAAAGGCATAATAGATATCCTTGTGCCGCTGGGATCGGGTGTAAAGGGAGACCTTTTCACCCGGCAGTGCCAGTTGGGTAGTGTCAAGATCGTTAAGCAGCGAGTCATCAAAACTGGTATATACCCGGACTGCATTCTCATGTTCAGCGGTGATCCGTACAGCAAGGAGTGTCTTAAAAGGATTAGACAGTGTCATGTTACCGTCCGGCTGTATTGCATATCGTCCCTCGACAAAAAGTCTGCCATCCAAAGAGGTCTCCAGTGTCAGTTCCGAGAGGTTACTCTCGCTGTGCTGAAGATAGAGCTTTTCAAACGGCTTGAGCAGTAGAAGCAAAGGTTCTTTTGCACTGAATCGGTATGCTCCCCCTTCGGTAGGATCTGCCTGTACAAGCTGTTCCTGAGGCAAGGGCATGATGACATGCTGGTGTTTGAGTTTCTTGACATTGGAGACTGCTACCGGGTCGATGTTGGCACTTAACAGGTTTATCAGCGTCATCAGGCCAATAACGAGATATCTCATCGCAGACATCTCCCTATCCGGCTACGCATCTGCGGATCATCGGCCAGCGCACCCCGTAACTTCTTCTCCATCTCAATATGTACGAACCCATCGTATCCACTGCCGGCCAACGAACGGTACTGTGTATTTTTCGTTCCGCCCAGTTCAAATATGTCCTTGCCGAAAAGACGGGAAGTCGGAAGGAGTTTTCCGATACATTCAAAACAATCTTCCGCTTTTTGACTTGGATAGACGGATCCGCTGCTGATGATCATATTGGCTTTCTGCGCAGAAACACTGGCACGTTTGCCCTTAGAAAAACCGTGCAACTGATAAATAGATGATTGGGGATAGGTTCGGGCAAAGGCAAGATGAAAGGCATTGAAAAATGTCCATTCGGTATGGGCCGCATCCATCGTCTTACGATGAACCGTGTTGAAAGCAGCCGCCTTGAAATCCCCCTTATCCATTAATGCCAGACCGATCTTCCCTGTCTTAAGATCATGAAACCGGTGGGGCACACTGATCATAGGAAGGCCTTTCTCATCCTGGCGTATTAAATAGAAACCACCCCCTTGGGAACGAGTATCTACGATGACCAGAATCCCTTCCGAAGCAGCTTTCATCTCAAGTCCGAGGCACTCTAATGAACGCTGCTGTGAGCCCAAATCTTTTGCCGAAAACCTGAAGAGGGATTCAAAGACATTGACCGCCTTTCGAAATTCGGCCGGAGTGATCGCATGATAATCTTTTGTCTTACTCTGCAGATAGAGGCTTTTCACATCGACATCAGCCAACACTATACTGCAAAGCACAACGATCCACACGGTAAATCTCACAATATTTCCTTGTTCACTCGGGCTTTTGCCGGCTTGTCAAATATAATATGGTTTACAGACATATAAGCCTTTGAAGTGTTTTTGGGCGGATAGACCCTGATTCTGTATAAACCGTTCTTGAGGTTTTCTCCCAATGGAATATAGACCGTATCAGCCACCTGAAGTTTCCTGTTCCCGTAGGTAATATTACTCGTAATCTGCTTAGAAACATCGGCATGGACTTCATACTCTTTAAAGGAGAAGCTCTCATACATTGCTTTTTTATTCAGGGCCATATCTTCAATCACGACACGAAAGGTGAGCGGCTCCTTCGCCATCCCCTCTTCCACTGCCAGCTGAACTCCTATCGACTCCATCGATGAACCTTTCTCAAAACCAAAAACAGTCGGTACAGAAAGTTTGACAAACTGCCGCTTCATGTACAGTACATCCGCGTCACTGGTATGGCTGAGATAACACTTCAGGGCCTTGCTCCCTTCCCTTCGAAAACGATGGACTTTACCAACATTCACACTCGGAAGCGAAATGATACCTGATTTGGCGAATAAAGTCCTGTCCACGACAACCTCACCATCCAATATTATGCGAATACCCTCAGGTGTTTCATGCTCCTTATTACAGACCAGTCTGGGCTGGACATATTCAATGTCAGTCTCTGTATTAAAGCGGATTCTCTGTTCACGGTTATGATCCGTTGACGCATGGATTGTCGACCAGCTTTGCGGACGAATCATCTCCTCACCGGAAGGACGTTCGACCAGCATCTCATAAGCCCGGTATCCTTCCAGGGGATAAAGTTGTTCATACTGATAGCGTCCCGTCTGCACGAAAGGGTTGACAAAGGGCGGCCTGACCTGTTTATTGAGACGAATATGTTTTTCCTGGGCGACCAGTGCGTCAAATCCTTTGGGACGGAGGCTGAACCATCCACTCAGACGTTCATATTCTACGACCTCTTCTTGAAAGAAAGAGTGAAGTGGATAAGGTGTGTCAGGGTTTCGACTGGAGAGTCGTACATCCAATGCCTCCTTTGAACTGATCTCCAAAGCCTGAACGTCCGACGAAAGAAGGAGATAGAAATAAAAAGGCTCGCTCTGGACGATAAAAGGGTCGACATAATCATATCGCGAAGGGATCAGCGTAAAACTCTTCTGAAGATCCAGAAGGCTTTCACCTTTGAATCCCTTTGTCCTGATCCCAATACTGTGGACACCGGCCCGTGGACTTCGACATTCTATCCGAACAAAACGTTGTCGTCCGGAATAAAACTCATAATGTAAGGTAGTGTTTTCATCGCTTTGATAATATTCCGATGCTATCAAGGCCGGTAAGTTCAGTGGAGCACTACTGTTCATATCCTTGATCGATATCGATACCGCTGCAGAACTGATCAGTTCCATAATCCCTGCTTCATTGCTCTTATAGGGGAGAAATTCCTCTTTCTCCCCCATCAATAGCTCCTGGGAAAACACGATCCGCTTTTGATTATACCGGCGTAACTCGATGCGGGGAAGAACATCTCCAATCGCAGTGAGCTTAAGCATATAATTGCCTTTTTGAAGGAAACGGCTAAGACTCAAGTTGTCATCTGCATACATCTGTGGCTGTGCCTCGACATAATAATGCAGATTCTCAATCTCGTCCGTAAAGAAGATACGGCGGGAGTGGTAATCTTCTCCATCCACGCCAAGCGGGCCATTGGGTTTCCATGATGCCCCGACCAGGTTTCTGATCTCCTCCTGGGTCAGATAGAGGTAGGGAAAGACATTCCCTCTGGCAAGATATTCTTGCGTCTTCTCAGACATTCGTTCCCAACGCATCTTTTTGCGGTGTTCAGATGTCTTTTCAAGGTAATATCCCCGCGCTGAGATATCCATGATACGCGGATCTTTTGATGCAATACGCATTCGAAGTTTATTCGCATCTGAGAAGGCGGCAAGCGCAAGCTTCATCACCTGTGTGGAGGCAGGTAAAATCGTCTCATCAAGATAAAAACTTTTAGGTTGGAAGCTCTGATTCTCATCCATAAACAACAGGTAGGAGGTCTTAAAGTGATACTCCTTGGAGATGAGAGGACGGTTGTCTCCGTCCAGCAATTCATAAATGATACTGAATCGAAGATCCCGCACTTCCGAAAGCGGATTATTCTCCAGCCTGGAAAGATTAGCCGTAAACAGAAACTTCATATTATCCGAGTATGACGGCACCGAAAAGGTCAACCACTCCGTCTCAGGAAGGAGATAGGTCATATTGTTCCGTGAGCTCTTATCCAACAGCGGATTGTCTCCCCGATACAGGTTTGTCTTCTGAAAGTATCCTACCGGATCCAACCATAGGTTCAAGACCACTGCCCCAATGAACAATACAAACAACCTTCGTATCAGTTTTCGCATGCTGTGTCCATTCTCAAGATCGCATTCATATTCAAAGAGAAAGCCTCGATAACCTCGGAGAGGAGATCCAATCGACGCAGGTTTTCCACCCGATATGGAGGTTGGGAATTTAGTTTCAATACACCGATAGTCGCACCGGTTTTACTGTTTTCCAGCAGCATGTAGGGCTGGTTGTTGTTGCTGTCAATCAAAAGCTTGACAGCTATCCCCTGGTAAGCCTTCAGCGCGGCAAGCTCCGTGACATCCCTACTATCGAGATAGTGTTGCGCATGATTGAAAAGCCATGTATAACAGCCGCTTTCTTCGGTTCTTGAAGGCTGTACCGCAATATGGGAGAAAGGCATCTTGAGAGCCGTGATCCCCAGACTGCGAAACTGCTGTTCAATGATATCATTTTGTGAAAGCTGCCTGTACTGACTACGGATTGTATAAGGAAGCCAGAGGATGTTAAAGGTCCCAGAAAGTGCCTGGTCCAAATAGAAAGATTGTAGAGCCAGGGCACCATATCCCGCACTGTAGGCATCCCCTTCGTTCACTGTCACATCGATATATTTCTCCAGATAGGTGTAGATAAACCGCTGATCTGCGTTGATCCCTTCTATTGCTGTTCCAAATGCCAGTACCGCCGGCGTATACCCCGATTCGCCAAACTGTTGCATGCCCCGGACCTGCAAAGCGTTCATCGTCGCTGTACCGCTCTGCCTGAAGACGACCTGACTCACAAGATTAAAGATGTTTGCCTTGTTCTCAAAGAGCATCACGTCAGCACTTTTGTCAGCATTGGCCAGCGGATGGGCACCATTGAGCAGCAGAACCTGTGCGCCCATCTTTTCAAAAAGCTCCAGGGCATATTCAAAGGTCTGCGATTCATAAAAAGGCCGAGGGGCCTGAACCATGATCCTGCGTGCTTCGCCGATACGAAATACATAGGTCCCCCAGTAACGTTTATATTTTCCTGCCGGTTCATGCAGGATGACATAATGCTGCTTGCTGGAAGTATCCGTATAAAGAGTGAGCTTATATCCCAGAGAGTAGGCGGCAAAAGCCACTGAAAGCAGTTCTATTTTCAAGGCCTCGCGTTCAACTTCCCTACTCTGATAGTGCTGCAGGGTTTCAAACAGGGGCTTCAGAATGACATTGTCAAAAAAGAGCAGTTCTGCCGCAGTGGGCGAGACATAAAGTTCGCTCTCCTTCTCGGCAATCTCAAGCTTTTTCTCCAATAACCAAGATTGCAGCAGCCCTTCGATCGAACTGATCGAGACCTCTTCGCCAAATTTCTCCTCTTCAAACATCAGACGGGAAGCCATCAGGTTTCTCCGATCAACCGCCGATAGATAGAGCTCAGAAAAACCGTCTGTCATACTCTCCTTCTGAATGGAAAACTCTGTCTCATCGTTCCATTGCACATCCAACTTCTCCAATAGTTCCTTTAGGCGTCCGAGGTTAAGCTCTGTAGGCAGATACCCTTTGACAAACAGCAAAGAAGAAGTCTCTTCCTTTGATGCTGCTTCCGTGACATAACTACCCTGTATACGAGGATTAAGTGCACGGACCTGTACGACACTGTCCCTGGCATAATGTTTGTGAAAAGTATGAAAGAGACTGTAGTAACTGTTGAACTGTGAGGCAGAAAGGACACCGTCAAGATCAAAGGGAACACCGCTGATTGCCATGACCTTTGCTCCCGAAAGCTTCATAAGGATGACCGCACTCTCAAGGATATCCCAGGTCTCCAGCGGAGATGGAAGCTCGATGACATGATGCCCTGTCTGTTCCATATCAATAACATACATCCCCCAACCATAATACTCTTTTTCCTGTGTCAGGACCACATAATGACCTTCTACAACTTCCAGGTGATAATGCAGACTTTCAAGAAGCCTATGGATTTCCTGTTCATGTCTCAAATAACCATCATCAATCAATCTCAATGCCTGCCGAAAGGTCTCCAGTTCGGTTGCCGTGGGATTTTGAAACACCGTCTGTTCACCCCGCCCGTAAAGATTGACCTTTTTGCTTTCAATATATTCAATAATCTTCTTGTCACTTTGGTGACCGGCAATAGCCTGCGTATCTTTCCCTCTATCAACATAGCTGTAAGTTGAGTCGGGAAGTACAGTCAAGAAATATCCGATAGCCGTAGCGATGATAATGGAAACCAATGAAGTCTGAAGTGTCACCCGTGTAAAGAGAGCCATGTTGACCTTGTCATACATCTTGATGGCGATCAACGTTGAAAGGAGATATCCGAAGGCAAAATAATCAGACACCTTGCTCTCTGGAAAAAAATAAACCACCACAAAGGAAAGTATGACCTTATAGACAAAGCTGACATTGAAAAAAAGAAGAATTTTCCGGGCACCTTCTACACTGAAATGCTGAAAAACAGGAAGTCTAAGTACTAACATGGAGAGCCCTAAAATAATATAGGCCTCCAGAAAGGAAGCGAGTATTTTAGAAGGCTGATACCATTGCAGAGCCAAAAGGGAAGGAACCAGGATACCATTGAACTCCCATCCGTAAAAAAGGTTCATACGTGAAGCAATCAGGGCCGTGACAATCAGGATAATATAGGACTTTGGACTGGCAAGAATCGAACTGGCAATATCTTCATACAGATAACCTATGTTGCTTAATGAGAAATTCGTATACTCGACAAAGACATAGCGTGTGATCAGATAGGTAATCCCTATTGTTACCAGTGCCTGAGTCAACCCTCTATAAAGTCCCGGTTTCCACAACTGGTTGGCGATCAACGCCACTACGATAAGACCGAAACTGTGAAACCCGTCTTCATAGTTCAGGTTGATTCCATATACGTTTTGGACATATCCGGTGAACCATGGCAGGGTCCAGGCATCAAAGAAAAGTCGTACGCCGACACTGGCCAGAAGTATCATAAAAAACCGATCGCGTCCAAAGAAGTTTGTCCACAAGCCTCGCCTTGCAGCAAACTCAGACAACACATAGACCAGCAGATAGGTCAGCACACTCTCAAAAAGAATAACCCCTACTGACATCGGCTTGATCAATAGCAATGGGGTGAGATATCCCGGTACGATCAATCCTGTAAAGACCCACCCGTAGCGTAGATTAAAAAAGGATACAACCCATATCCCAATCCAGACTGTCGTGATAACGGAATGGGAAAGATAACTTGAGGGAAATAATGGCAGGTAAAGCTCAAACATTCACATTATCCTTTATCTGCCCTGCAGTCCTAAGAAAACCATCCTGCATACTTAAAGTTCTACCTTCAGTAAGAATAGGTCAATTACCACACCTTCACCAATATTGCTGTGATAAGAGATGTTACCAAACCATGCCCCGATATCCTCTCGAGCCTCGACAAGCTCTTGATATATAGAAGCCGGAGGTGGAGACTGAAGATAACTTTTGAACTGTTCTTCAGCGACCCCGAATCCGTTGCTGCGCATATGCAGCTGGATATATTCCCCCTGTACACTGATATTGACACTCAGTGTCCCCCCTTCCTCACTGTCATTGACCAAAAAATGCAGTAAATTATACAGATGGGACTCCAGATCGTTAATCGGGGCCAGTACGAGTGGAAGTTCCTCGCCGACTTTAATCTCAAAACCGATCTGCTTCTCATTAAAGTGCGCCGAGATGATTTCACTCATATCCCTAAGGCTTCTAAGGATGTCCATAGGATAGAGTTCTTTATTCGTATCCAGTCTTTGATCCATGAGCAAAGAGAGTTTATTATTGGAAAAGACAATATCATGTATCGTTTTCTCAAGCGCATCCCGCTTAAGCATATCGGTAGCCATCTTTTTCGAATATATCTCATTGACAAGCTCCGTCAATGTATCCAGGCGTTCTTTGTTATACTTTTGAGAGCGTTCGATGACATTCTGCTTGAGTTTATAATTTCTTTCAATAAAACTCAGATCAACCAGTTCAAACAAAACTCCAAAGGTATTAAAAATATAGTTTTCACTGAATTTTCCCGCAATATCGTCTTTAGTAATAGAAGAAATTGTCAGAAGATACTTTTTCTTACTGTTTTTAAGGTGTATAAAACGTATATCTTTAGTCTCAGTTAATGTCACCTCTCGAATCAGTTCTTTAGCCTCTGTAAGGTCGATCTCTGTTAGCGTCGACAACATTTCTCCCGCCGTTAATGTATGCGAAGGGATCTCTTCCGATTGCAAAAGTCTGTTCATCCCCTCGTTAAGTTGTACAATCTTTCCAAAGAGATCATATATAATAACCTTGGAATAGATATGATCAAAAATTGTCTCTGTCAGCAGCATCCGTTTTTCAATGATTGAAAGACTGCTTTTTAAAACACTCATATTCTCGTTTCTAACTTCCATATTCATCAGTCGTTCCAATCGTTTCTCTTTATCATCTTTTTTCATGAGAAACTCTTTACGCTTATAAATCAGTTCACTAATTTCTTTCGCACAACTGTTAATTACAGATTCATAGTTCATCACATCGCCGACTTCATCTACATCCAGGGTAAACGCCCAGAATCCAACGACAAGATTGTTATAAAGCAGAGGAACAATGTATTCTTCTTCATTCGCTGCCAGTGAGTTGAAAAACTTCCGGTTTGGCTTCGTAATCTTTTTATTTTCAATAGCGACTGTATAGGGTTCCCTGGTATAATCTCGACGCATCTCCTCAATATCTGAAAAACTGCAGTTATAGGAAATGATTTCATTAATCCGGGTATCCCCTTCCAGTTTTTCAAAAAGGATATTCTTTTTAAATTGGAAGAGCTGGTTGATCAAACTGTTTAACTCTTTCCACGACTCATCTGAATTAAAAAAGGTCTTATGAACAACTTTTTCCTGAAGACGTTTTGCAATGTTAATCAACAAACTGCTTTCATCTTTCTGTTTAAGGTCCTGCCAATGCTTAAATAAAAAAAAGGTGATCAGAATTGAGCTGGACGTCATTTCAATAAAAGGAAGAAAAAGCTTAAAGAACACAACCCCGGTCCAATAAAGAAATACAGGAAGAACAAAAGATAAAGATACTAAAAGAACATATTTTTCCTTCCAAAGATAAACAATATAACTCCATATGATTGCAAACATGCTCAAACAAAGTATATATTCTACGATTGACAGTCGATACAACCAATTATCTGAGAGGATAGACTTGACAAAAGTTGCCAAATGTATCTGATGGATAAAACTGTCACTAAACAGATCTGCTAAAGATGATACTGCATAAATATTGTCATAGTTTGACAACAGGACAATCTTGTCTTCGAAGAAACCAGGCACATAATTGCCTCCTGTAACATCATCTGCATACAGCTTAGCATAGGAAGGATTACCATTATAGTCTATATAAGCATCTTGTATGGTTTCTCCCCTACCCATGATAAGAACAGGATCAAATTCCGGCATATATTGAGAAGGGGCATAAGAAGCAAGTTTTTGTAATCTATCCAAATGATAAAAAGCAACCTTGGACTTATGCAATTTGAAGAACTCGCTATGCTTGTGATAAGAGGAAAGCATACCTTTGCCATTTTGGCCCAACTCACCTGCTGGCATCATAAACACAGTATTATTATTCTCACTGTAGAGTGTAAAGAGTGTCTTCTGCGTAACATCCTGATGAAAAAGGTCTACCAGCAACATACGTGGATGATACTGTGTAACTGTTTTGATGAGATCATCAATTGTTTCAGCAGAACTGTTTGAGACATTAACAAGTGTTATCTCTTTATGGGTATCATTTGAAACAGGAAGATATGGTATCATCGCTTCATAGGCGGATTGATTAACCTTGGAGAACAATCCGAGAGCATAGCCTGCAACCAAAAAAACAAAAATCTTGATAATAAAATATATGAAATATTTTTGACGAATAAAAGTCTTTAATATAACTCTATCCCCCATGAAAGTTATTAAAAAAGGTCATTATAATGAAAAAACAGTTAAAATTATGCAGCTATCACATAACCATTAATTTAAATCAAATATTAATCTGAATCTATGTACTTACGTAACATCGATCATTAAATATAAAACATACTTATAGTACCACATTTAATCAATAATCATAAATGCAACTTAAATAACATTTGTGATAATTACAAAAAACTTGGACCGAAACTTTGGAAGTTAAAGAAAAAACAGATACCACACAATGTCAACAAACCCTAGCAATCAATGAACATTGTATTGATATAAAAAACATTTTAATCGTCGAAGACCAAGAGTTTCTTTTACTGCATATTCAACAAAAACTGTCTGAAACCTTTTCAATCAACTGTGATATTGCAGCGACTGAGAATGAGGCCAAAACCTTACTTGAACAAAAAAACTATGATTTGATTATTTTGGACATATATCTCCCAGACAGTACAGGAAATTTTGTTGGTTGTCTCATACGAAAGAACAGTCGGATAATCCTTATCACAGGAAGAGATACTGAAGAAAACCGTTCAAAACTGGTCAATCTTCCTATTGTTGACTACATATACAAAACAGATGAAAGAACATTGATCAACTACCTTGTTGAGTCTATAAACCGTCTACAAATAAACTGTAAGACAACTATTGCTATATGTGACGATTCAAAGATCTCAAGGTTAAAGACAATTGACATCTTAAAAAAACAGAACCTTGCCTATATCGAACTATCAGATGGGAAAATGGCTCATCAGTGCATCATAGAACAAGGTATAAAAGCCGATCTGCTCATTACAGATGTCCATATGCCCATTATGAATGGTGAAGACCTTGTCAGGCTTTTAAGACTTGAATTTTCTAAGAATGAACTGCCCATACTGGCTTTTTCAAGCTCAGAAAAGTCATCAACAGTTTCACAGCTTTTAAAGCTTGGAGCCAATGATTTTATTTCAAAACCCATCAATAATGAAGAGTTCTTAATACGTTTAAATTCTACTCTTGATCAACACCGTTTACACAAGGATAATTTAAAACTCATTGAAGAACTTAAAAAAGCATCTACAACAGATCATCTGACACAGCTCTACAACAGAAGTTTTTTTTATGACTCTTTTAAACATGTATTTGCTCAGGCAAAAAGAGAAAACAGAACCTATGGCATCATGATGATAGATATCGATCATTTTAAACGCGTCAATGACACCTATGGGCATGATGCAGGTGACATCACCTTAAAAACTGTTGCAGATCTTATAAAAAACAATCAAAGGGACTCAGATATTGTATGCCGATGGGGAGGAGAAGAGTTTATAATCTTAATACAGAAGACAACCCTTACCCAGATTGTCCAGTTCGCTGAACGATTAAGAACAACGATAGCAAACACGCCAATCGTCATTGAACCTAAATTACTGGAGTTTTCTATTACTTCTTCTTTTGGTGTTGCTATAGGAATGGATGAGAATGTAGACAATACAATTAATCTTGCTGACAGCTTCCTTTACAAAGCAAAAAAAGCTGGTCGGAATCAAATCGCCTTCAAATGAGACAGCCTTACACTACAGGCCAAACCATGATGATTGACACTATCATCGTTCCGGTTTGACTCCTCATATAGGATCTGAATCTGTTTTTGAAGTATTGATATAAGAGATAAGTTTTCTCTTTTTACTACAATTGAAAAGAAAAAGTCTGGGAGTATGGCACAGCTATAAACCGGGTTGACAAAATCCCCTAAAATAGGGACTTAAAAAAAGTTGCAACAGTTTTACTATGTATGTTTATTTTTACTGCTACATTCCCGCTACAGTTTCACCCAGCATCCATAATGTTCTATACTTGACTATCCATTGCATATATCAATTTACGTAAACTGTCTCTTCTCTTAGTTATATTTACAACCAATACAAGTATGACATGAATCGCAATTGCAATCGCAAATATAGGTTGCGACATATCTCTTAAAGTATACACTCCAAGGATTTGTTGTTCTTGAGGTGTCATAATAAAGTACAACTCACTTAATAACGTGATCAAGAGCAGTGAGCACATCACAATGTAACCCAAAGCCATCAATGCACTCAAAAAACTATTCGCACGGATCAAATGCATTAAAGGAACGGGGTTTATCTTACCAATAGCCATATAGATACGAGTGAGGACAGCAGCTAACAGCATCCCGATAAACAATATGTACATATTATGATAAGAAGACACCCATATGTGACCTTGAGGCTTATAGCCGATGAAATATACTGTTAAAGCACCAAAGACACTTATAGTTGTAAGTAAAAACCATAAGCGATATATTTTCGTATAATTAATCTTCATCTGTTACCTTTTTCTATTTAAACGTCATGAGAGCATAGCCCCCATTTTGATACTGAATCGTATCAATAAAACTGTTTTT
>JBFEWG010000044.1:0-13359 GCA_041546465.1 Sulfurimonadaceae bacterium | reverse complement strand
AGATAAAAGGTGCTTTTGCCTACCCTTCATTTATGATCATAGTATCACTCTTAATGATCTCATTCATGCTGGCCTTTGTCGTCCCTCAGATAACAGGCATCTTTGAAAGTATGGGCCAGGAGTTGCCTACAGCGACACAGGCAGTAATCGCTATGGGTGACTTTTTCAACGACAACTTTGTCACTATCCTGCTCCTTATACTTGCTTTCACCATACTCTTCATGGTTCTGATGAACAAGAGTCATCGCTTTGCCTATACTGTACATGCGATGATACTAAAACTGCCCTTATTCGGCCAGATCGCTCAAAAAAGCGAATTGGGAAGGTTTTCCTACATTTCCTCACTTTTGCTGCGTTCTGGTGTCCCCTTTGTACAGACCATCAATCTCAGTGCAAATATCCTGACCAATCTTATCCTAAAAGAGATATTTACCAGCAGTGCCAAAAAAGTCGTAGAAGGGAAACCACTCTCAAGCGCGCTGAACGATTCAAGCAGCAAAGTAGACTATGCCTTTATACAGTCAATTGCCCTGGGTGAAGAGACCTCTCAACTTGAAAATGTATTGACCAATATGTCTGAGTTCTATTTTGAAGAGAACCGTGAAAAGATCAGTATGCTTTTGACACTTTTAGAACCTGCTCTGATGCTGTTCGTCGGCGGAAGCATAGGTTTTATCGTAGCAGCAATGCTGTTGCCACTGTTTTCAATGAGTGTGGGGTAAGCGACAGATGAATAAAAAAGGAATCGCACTTCTTATCACGCTGCTGTTCATTATGGCAATCTCTGTGAGTATCGGGACCGGACTTAAATATGTCAATGACACTTCGGCTGAAGTTGAAAACGAGAACTTTTTATTCCAAAGCAGTGTTATCACTGACGACATCCTCACTCTCTTAAAAAACTCAAAAGAGTTGGATGTACTTGTTAAAGACGCTTCGGTAGAAGGACTGTTCCTGTTTTTATCACAATCCAGTTTTATCCCCTTTGAGATCTCAGATCTGAAAATAAGCATGGAAATCAGCAGTGCAAGAGCAAAGTTCAATCCCAATACACTTGCTGGAGATGATAATACCGTCGGACTTAAGAAAATAGATGCGCTTAAAGAGTATATGCAAAAGTATCGCGTTAACCATATCTATGTCGATATTCTGCTCGATAATATGAGACCTGAAAGCCTCTCTTACACTAGCAGTATCTATGATGAAAACCCTACGCTCTTTAGAGAATATATCGCATCGGATGCACATTTGGAAAAGATAAATGACTTTTACACGCAAACATACTACGATAACAACCTGAAGAACATTGACTTACAAAAGCTCTTTTATCCAAGTCCCGACAGACAGACAAAAATAGACCTGAACTACGCGACACCTGAAGTCTGGGAGATGATACTCGGTGTCGACAAAAAAAGAGCCAAGCAGCTTTCTCTCGGCGGTGGAAGCTACTTCGACCTTGAATCTCTTGACTTGAATGAGGATGAGATACAAGCACTTTCCAGGTTTGAGGTCAGTTATTTTGAACCGAATCTGGATATCAGCCTGAATATCAGAAAAGACGACAAGAGTGCCCATATTAGATTCGAGTACGACATGACAACAAAACAAGGATTAAATTTCAGTTATGACATATAACAAGCAACACAAAGTACTGTTTTTAGATCCAGACTATGAGATCGAACATATCGATGAAAAAATCAATATCATCTTGTCTCCGTCACTGTATTGGATCAAAAAGATATCATTTCCGCATAACAGCTTGCGAGAGGTCAAAACACTGCTGCCATCTATATTTGAAGACACCTTGCCTGATGGCGTATACAGCTACAGTGTTTATAAAAACAGTGATGACGGTCTGTTTTATGCCTTTGCCTACGAGGACAAAAAGATATTGGATGTACTTGCTCAGCACAATATCCCGGTGGTAAATGTTGCCGGTGTCCGTTTTGCACAGAGCGAGCTGAACACGATTGAACATGCATTGCAGATCAATGACGATCAATGTCTCTATGTAAAAGACTCCATTGTCGTATTGCTCCCATCTTTTTGGGCAGACAAAAAAGAAATGCTTGATCTTAGTAATATAAGCCTTTCCAAACACAAGATAACACTACAGCAGTTCGCCCATATCATCGACTACAAAAGCCTTTATGGAGTGATCTCGGTTTTAGCCATCTTGATCCTTCTTACCTTGAGTGAACTGTTTATCACGACGCAAAGATCGCAAGAGATAGTTATGAAGACAGATGAGATCTTTGTAAAAGAGGATTTAAAACCTACGATGTTTGAGAACAGGTCAATCCTAAAGAAATATGAAAAGACACATGAAGTGCAGACAATATTTCGAGAACATCTTGCACATATATTGGCACTGGAACTGAACAAAAACGAGAAGATGACCGTGCTTACCTTGAAAAACAAGACTCTGCAGGTCGACTTCAGTGGTATAGATGCGCAGAGGAGTTCTTCTATAACATCAATCTTAAAATCCAAAGGCATGAGCTTTACTCATAAACATCAAGACGGGACCTTGCATCTGGAGACAAAGATATGAATCGTATAAATCCTATCCACATCGTTGCCTTGTTGACGGTCATATTGATATTTTCACTCTATACACTTCAAGGTAGCAAACAGGAGATGGAAGAGAATAAGGCGTCATATAAAACGACACAAGCAATCGCTCACAAACTTGTCTCTTTAAAAAATGTCTATGCGAATCAGACAAAGAACAAACTCTCCTTACAACGAATGCTTACTGATTCATCTTTTCAATCCGCAGGCGTTGTGACAAAGTTTAAAAAGGCATCCGTGAGTATCAAGGCAAACAACATCGACTTAAGGACATTGAACCTACTGCTAGGTAAGCTTCTTAACACAGCTTATGTCATAGAGTCGATGAAGCTAACCCGGGTAAATGAGAGCAAAGCTGATCTGCACATGGAGATAAGATGGTAAAAACAGGAAAAATCTTTGCATATTCATTGTTCTTTGTCTTATCACTGATGTACCTAATGCCAAAGGCAGGTATCTACTACTTTGTTGAAGAGCAGATAAGACCTTATGCTGTTATTATCAACAACGAGACTGTCAAAGAGAGTGGACTTGGATTGAACATTACTGATGCGGTAGTCTTTGTCAAATCAATAGAGAGTGCTCAAGTCGCTTCCATACAGGTCAAGCTCTTTGCTCTGTTCAATGCGATAGATATCAAAGATATCACATTGTCTTCCGTGGCCTCCGCTGTCATACCATTACATGTTCAAGAGGTCCATATCCGGTACTCGATACTAAACCCTTTGGAAGTCACGATAGATGGCGAAGCTGACGCCGGAGTATTTCAGGCATCTTTTCATCTGCTGGACAGACTTCTGAGTGTTACGCTTGTGCCTTCAGAAAACATGCTTAAAGAGTATAAAAGCACCTTATCAAACCTGAAGAAATCTGAAAATGGGGAGTATATCTATGAAACGACTATCTAACTCTACTCTCTTATCAGTCTTTACCAAGATAATGATATTACTCTTGGTCGCAAAGAGTATTTCCCTTGCCTTATGGTGGTACCTGCCATCAGAGAGTGTTGAACTTGTCATCCAAGAGAACTATCAACCACAGTATCGAAGGGTTGATTTCAAGAATATGATAGAAGACTCCAAGACACGTCAAAAAAGAGTATCCGGACAATCGATCTCCTATGGCACTGCCAGTATAGGGAGTATGATACTCAAAGGAGTCTTCGGCAAAGATGAGAAAGGTTTTGTCGTCATTGCCATGAGATCAGCACCTAAAAAGACAAGCATGGTCTCGGTTGGAGATACCTTTAAGGGCTACACCCTAAGGTCAATCACGCTAAACGGTGCTGTTTTTGAGAAAAATGGCAAAGAATATGTCCTTTACCTGAAACAATCCAAGCCGGATGCAAATAAATATATCAAACCGGTAAGGGATGTATCTACTCTGCCTGAAGGTCCGATAGATGTGCCCCGTACAGCTATCACTGACTACATCAAAAACCCCAAACAGATATGGAATGATATCTCTATCGTCGAAGTGAAAGAGGGCAAACTTATCAAAGGATTTAAAGTGACTAAAATAAACAAGATGTCCAAGATGGCATCTCTTGGACTAATGGTGAATGACATCATCATCAAAGCAAACAACATCAAATTACACTCCTATGCAGATGTATTAAACATCTATAAGCAGATAGACAAACTTGATGTACTGCAATTAGTAGTGATGAGAAACAATCAAGAAATGGAGTTGACATATGAGATTGATTAGAGTTATATTTTTGACACTGAGCTTAGTCTTGGTGCTCAGTGCACGAGAACAGGTAAACGTAAGTTTTTCGGACCTGGAGTTAAATGATTTTATCAAAGTGATATCGAACATCACAAAGAAGAACATCCTTGTAAACCATCAGCTTACCGGCGTTGTCAACTTTGTCAGCACCAGCCCTGTATATGATGATGAACTCATGGATATCCTGATCTCTGTCCTAGAATCCAAAGGGTTTACCCTGGTCGCCAACGGTTCGGTCTATGAAGTCGTTCGCTCAACAGAAGCGGCACAGCACAATGTCAAAGTCGCAGATCTGAACAAAAAGCTTTACGGTTCACTTATGGTCACACAAGACATCGCCCTGACAAGCAGTAATGTCGATGTCGTTGCCGCCAAGATACGCCACCTCATCTCAAAGTCAGCCAAACTTGTCACCATGAAAGAGAGCAATATTCTTTTACTTACAGATTATCCCGACAATATCGAGACCATTAAAAAAGTCATCAAGAAGATCGACACTGACAATCAGGCTATCGTAAAAATCATTCCGATCACGAAAGCTGCGGCTAAAAGCATTCAGGCAAAACTTACAGATATCGCCGCATCCCTATTCAATGAGACAGTAGAGACACAAAAGGTCAAGATCATTTTGGATGACAACATCAACGGGATTATCGTCGTCGGTATCGAAAAAAATGTCGCCGTTATCGAAGCACTTATCAAAAAACTTGATGTTGAATCAAATGTCAGTACAGGTGTGAAAATCTTCAACCTGAAAAACTCAGATGCCAAGACTGTTTTGGCGAGCCTCAACGAGATCATCTCCAAACAGGTCTTTGCCACACCTGAACTTAAACCGAATGTATCGATGAACGAAGAGATCAACGCCATTGTCGCTATTGGTGAACCCAACATCATCAAAGGTATCAAGGTCATCATCGATGAACTTGACCGGGAGAACTACCAGGTCTATGTCCAGGCTAGAATCGTAGAGATCAATAAAAATGACTCTGAAGCCATCGGTGTCAAATACGGTTTTGCAGCCGGCGATGTCTCATCATCCGGCCTCTATGCCATGAGTGCAAACTTCGGTGATCAGGCATTGACAGATCTGGCCTCTACACAGGTACTTGATTACCTTGGCGGTCTGGGCGGTGACCTAAGCGGGTTGGCACTGGGAGCGACATTGGACTTCTTACAGACAAAAGGTGCTTCACGGTCTGTATCAAACCCATCCATATTGTGTGTCAACAACCAGGAATCTTCCATCTATGTCGGTAAGACCATCTCCATCCTAAATGGTACGACCTCCAATGCCGTCTCAGGAATAACCAATGACTACAAACGTGAAGAGGTCGGACTTACATTAAAGATCAAACCGCGTGTCTCTTCAACCGATAAAGTGACACTGGATGTCGCAGCCATCTTGGAAAATGTCCTTGATGACGGTACAAACAATGCCACAGGACAACCTGTCACTTCCAAACAAGAGGTCCAGACACAAGCTATCTTACGTCATGGCGAGAACATCATCATAGGTGGGCTTGTCAAGACCTACAATAGAACCTATACCAACAAAGTGCCACTCTTAGGAGACATCCCTTTGATAGGAAGCTGGCTCTTTTCTTCCAATGATATAAAAAATGAAAAAGACAACCTCATCGTAATCCTGACACCTTATGTAATCGAGACAAGTGAAAACCTCTCACAACTCCAAAAAGACCTCGGTTTACTCTCAAACCTTCAAAAAGCGTACAATGACAAGGTCTTTGAAAAGATAGAGAACAGAGCTGAATATGGTGAGCCGGCGCCAGCCCTTTTTGATCTCAACAGTACGGCACAAGACCTATGAAATTAACGATTCAACCACTGCACAACCTGAATCTGGAACCATTTGAACCTTCAGAGATTGTGACTGACCTGAGTGTCAAAAACTATCTTCTCTTTAGTGAGATCAATGATGAAGTATCTGCTTTTACCTCTGAGAGATATTTGGTTGAAGCGACAAACTTTTATTCAAAGCTTGAACATAAATACCCGCTTCAGGTCCTTGATGAGGATTCATACGACAGGCTATATAACCGCTTCCTAGAACTTCGCACCGATAAAGCTATAGAGACCATGCAGGAGGACTCGACTGCCGAAGGTGATGAAGAGGATATTTCGTTAACCGATTTCCTCAGGACATCTTCCGACATCCTGACCAGTGAAGAGTCAGCTCCGATCATCAAATTTGTCAATGCACTTTTTTATCAGGCTATCAAAAAACGTGCTTCGGATATTCATATCGATGTCATGGAAAAACAGGGTGAGGTCAAATTCAGGATCGATGGGATGCTCACTAAAAATGCCGACCTGGATAAGAAAATCGTCAACCTCATCATCAGCCGTATCAAAGTCATCTCAAACCTTGATATCTCCGAGAAAAGAATACCCCAGGACGGACGGACACAGATCAAGATAGCCGGAGAGACCCTGGATGTCCGTGTCTCTATCCTGCCGACATTCTATGGCGAGCGGGTCGTCATGAGGATTTTGATGCAAGGATCCCAAATACCTCAGATCAACGAGCTTGGCTTTCGTGACACGCTCATAGATGATGTTAAAAAGCTGCTTCGTTCATCACATGGGATCATCCTCGTAACAGGACCGACAGGTAGTGGTAAGACGACCTCTTTGCATTCATTTTTACGTGAGGTCAAAACACCCGAAAAAAATGTCATCACCGTTGAAGACCCGGTAGAGTACAAATCTGATAACATCGTTCAGATACAAGTCAATGAAAAAGTAGGCCTGACCTTTGCTTCGGCACTTCGCTCTATCTTAAGACAAGATCCCGATGTCATCATGCTCGGTGAGATACGTGATGAAGAGACAGCGTCTATCGCCATCCGCGCTGCACTGACAGGACACCTTGTCTTTTCAACACTACATACCAACTCTGCAGCAGCAACGATCTCTCGACTTGCCGATATGGGGGTTGAACCTTTTCTAATCTCTTCGTCACTCTTGGGGATACTTGCACAACGTCTTGTCAGAGTTTTGTGTGATGAATGTAAAGAAGAGGATGTCCTTGCCGAAGGGTTTGCAAACGATTACAATATTCCCAATGATGCTGTAATCTATAAATCAAAGGGCTGTAAGTCATGTAACTATACCGGCTATGCAGGCCGTCGTTCTATTGGCGAACTCCTGGTCATGAATGACAAGGTGAAAGACCTTCTTAAAACAACGACAGACGAACATACAATCAAGACGATGCTTGAAGCTGAGGGGTTACAAACTATCTCTTTAAAACTAAAAGATATGCTACTTGATGGAGAGACATCCCTGGATGAAGCGATTCGTATTGGCATTGGGCATGCGTAAAGGATTTACCCTTCTGGAGGTCATGGTCGCTGTGTTGATCATCTCCGTTGTCATCATTGGGCTCTTGCAGATGAAAGGGAACGGTGCCCATATATTCTCAAGCCTCACTCACAAACTTGAGATTAACCAGTACCTCTCTTTCCTTATATCAAATAACTATTATGGGTTCGAGAAAAAGAGTATTACAGCAGATAGGCTTCTAAGCGATTTTGACCTTGAAAAAGACCTCAGACAAGACTTGAAAAAAATCAAGTTGAACCTTGTATATCAAGAGCTTGATCCCATAGACCTCGCTGAACAAGATGATGACAACCAAAGTTCGACTATGGTACTGGAAAGAGGCAATACGATTTTAAAGACACAAACGGCTTCTGTATCATTGCCAAGGATCAGACTGCAATGAGAAAGGCATTTACCCTCATAGAAATACTGCTTGCCATCTCTATCCTATCGATAATGATGCTCTTTCTGTATCAAAGCTACAGTTCATTAAATACCTCAAACCGAATTTATAAAGATGAATTGAGTCACATAAAGAGCGGATATCTCAAGAAAAAAGTACTTTTTTTGGACTTCACACTTCTGCTTAAAGAGAAGATGAAAGTCTTAAAACAGAGCCCCACAGAAGATGTAGTATTTATGCAAAGCGCAAACTCTATTCATAAAAGACACAACCCCTACATTGCCTATTTCGTACAAGACTCTAAACTCTATCGACTTGAATCAATTCACGAATTCAAGAGCTACCCTCTTAGTTTACAAGGAGAATATGTAGCAGACCTACTGGGCGAAGTGAACAGCTTCAGAGTCTATCCTTCTGAAGGGGAAAAGAGTGACTACCTGGTACATATTGACTTCAAAAAAGAGGAAGACATCTTACTCAAGGTCAGCCCTTTGATGCAGTAGGAATGACCTATTTTAATTCCCAAACATCAATATCTTTTCCCATCGTCACCAATTCATGTGAACCAGGTAAGAATATTCCACCGACTATCTTATCCCCCATGATTATCTCAAGAGGTGTTTTCTTACCTTTTTCCCAGATATGCACACTTCCTTCGCCAACAGCTATCATATACTTTTGATCATCACTAAACTGAATATCCCTGCAGTACATATGTGTATCAGTGGTATAGGAGTCTATCTTTTGCTTTTTACGGAGATCCCAAAACGTGATTGCCTGGCCCTTGGCACCGACCATCAAAATATTCTCATCATATGGAGCGACTTTCATAACTCCGACTTCTCTGACCGCTTTGTCTTCTATCGTATCGATATATTCAATATCATCCAATTCATCGATACTCCAACGTTCAATCATACTTCTATTACTTCCAACATACAGCGTCTTCTGATCCTGTGAAAGTGCCAGAGCGGTGATACGAGGGCCAAAAAATGATTTGGAACCTTTCAAGAACTTAGGTGTAAACTCAGCAACCTTTTTACCACTTTGTGAATCATAGAAAACCACGTTCCTGCCAGCAAAAACTATTATCTTGTTGTCTGATAGAAAAAATGTAAGTCTACCTGGTTTTTTATCCTCAAGGTCGACCGTCCTTATCCACCGATTCCTTGTAAGATCTACAATATGGACCACATTACCATACCGGTGTACTGCCAGCAAAGATTCATCTGCTGTTGCAGCGATATCATAACTATTTTCCAACATGCTTGGCAGCTTAGTGATATTCGCATAACCTTCTCTACGTCCCAGGTCATAGATCTTGGCATCTCCTCCAATGACAACAAACCTATCACTGTTAGGCAAGTTTTCAAAGCTGTAAGGGGAGTAGTGGTTCTTGTCGAATGTCTTTATCCTCTCAGCAATACCAAAAGCACTGTCTAATTCTTTTGCCCTGTATTGATGTTCTTTAAGCACTTCTTCTTTCACAAAACTGACCGTATTATTATCTTCCCCGGCACATAATCGACTGGTATAACTACCAACATAGTAATCTGTTTTTACCTTCTGCCCATTGATCAGGGCATAGTCCAATCCGTCATACGACTTACTGTTAAAATAGATATTGTTATTCATGTTAATAGTACCGACAAATTTTGAACAGATCTTTCCTGATGGAATCCCATAATACGTCAGGCTGATACCCCCTTTTGGCATTCCCTTAATTTCCATCTTCTCTCCAAGAAAGATCTTTATCTTCCCTTTGTCATCCAGCATCCTTTTAGAAAGCAACCCCTCTTTGATAGCACTTGCATTATTTAACTCAGGTGTAGGCTTATTGGCAAACGTACCCGCATAGTTCTTTAATATTTCACTTTGCTGCATAATGGCCTTACGCATGTCATCTTCTGTAAACCTTGATCTCTTTTCTTCTTGCTTAGCTTGACTCGTCATAAAACTCGATAGGTTCACATTACTCTGGTTACAATCGAAAAAGTGTTTAAGCTCTTCCGTTTCACCTTCCATATCTGATTTCATTTTGATGGTCATCATCCACCACATCTGAGGCTTGATCACTTGTTCAAGAAACTCATCTTTAAGGTCACTCTTTTCAATGTCTTCTGTGACATTTTTGACAAACTCTAGATCAGATTCTTTAAAACACTCACCAAGACGTATCATCTGCAGTCCTGACACCATATTCTGGCCATTGCTGTTTAACTGTTTACTTACGAGGTCAATGTAGGTCTTCATCTTTTCCTTCATATCATCAGTACCTTGATATGATGCGATAAACGCTTTACTCTTCGTAAAGCCTATGACCTTCCTAGGCTTTTTGACAGGTTTTATGATTTTGGCATCAAAAGCACCTATTTTTGTTTGTGTAATATTATTCTCACAATATGCTTTAACCTCTTTCGGCAAGAACTCCTTCTTTAATGGATAGTAATGCGAAAATCGTTCACCGAGAGAAGCGATTTTGCGTTTAGGATTGAAGTAAAAATCTCCCTGCAGATATACATCATAATACTTCTGACACTGATCAAGATAGATCAACTCTTGTTTCATCGCATAGCGCTGCTTGGGTTTGTCATATTTACGAAGCATCTCTTCTCGAAGATAGGCAGTACGCAGAAGAAGGTTTTTTTCGACCTCTCCGACATTCTCTTTCTCGATAGCACTGTAAATATGATTTGGGATAGTGTTTGATGGCAGTTTTTTTAATGAACCAAGGTCATAATCAGGCAGTTTCTCGTTTTTTGAGATAAGTTTGTATTTTGGAGGACTTTTCAAAATAGACTTTCGCAGCTTTTCATCATACTTACGCATTCTTTCAGAACTCTCCGAAGAACCATCAGTATGGATACTTCCTTCGACTCTTCGCAGTTTTTTAAGGCGTTTTTTCAGCTTGTTAGTTGGAGTAATAATAGCTTCTAATACATCACTAAAATCATAATCCAGCGAACACGCTTGTTCAATATCACTGGCCAAGTGCCACAATCTCCAATAATCCAGATCAGACTTCACTAATGCATCTCTGTCATCTAGATGTTCCATTCGATATTTAAGCGCAAGTGTATAGGTATAAAGCACTATCTTGTCATCATCGCTGAAACATTCAAAAGAATCTGCCAATTGAACAGCTTCTATTGGTAACTCATCCGAAAGATATAATGCGAACAAGACATTGATAGATAAAAGAAGCGTAAGTAAAAGTTTCATATTATGTGGACCTTTAAATATTAAAAATAATGTAATCGACGTGAGTATAATCACTGCTTCCTTCAAAAAACATATAAATTAACAATTTTTAATATTTAAAAGTGGATTTTTTTGACAAATTGGTAAAAGGGAATGAAGTAACTTATTTGTTATAAAAACGCTCGATGCAGAGTTTGAAATCGGTACATCGCACACATCGTGCATGAAGCTGTCTCTCTTTTTCAATGGAAATCGATACTCCGTTTTTAAAGGATATTGCCCAGGCATGGGGAGCATTCCATGAATAGGTCGTAGAGGTCCAGTAGAATCGCGGTTTGAAGTAGATGAAACCCTTTTTGATCATACGCCCTTTAGAACGTGACGTGTCAATGATAGTCGAAAGTTCCTCCTCACTTGGCAGCCACCAGTCATCAAACCCACCCTCTTCAAGTTCTTTGCAATACTCTTTGGCTTCAGTCCATGTATGCAGCGTCCCCTTGTTCTCTGGAACGTCCTGCCACATGAGATAGGTCACATGATCTGTCAATACCTGTCCTTGCAATACAATGCAGGACATAAAAAAGAGGCTCAAGTACTTTAGAGAAGATAAGCGCATAGCCTGCTGACTTTTTAGAACTTAGCGCTTAAAGAGAGTGAGTATGAACGGCCTGTCTTGTAGACAAGTGTCGTCTTACCGCCCTGGGTCCAAACCGTCTCATCGTCAAGAAGGTTCTTCGCCTTGAACGTCAATGCCATGTTTGTATCAAGAGAATCCACCTTGAACTTTTCGATCCATGTAAGGTCTACAAGATCCGGCGGGATCTCATAATCGTCAAGCCCAAGAATAACTGTTCCGTTCTTGATTGCAACACGCATCAGACGTTCATCCATCTTGTTATACGAAAGCGTTACCACACGGTTATCCTCATCCTCATAGGTCATCGCAAGGTTGATAACGTTCGGAGAGAGTCCCTGAAGTTCACGCTCTTGCGTTACCAGGGTCGCCTTCTGTTCAGGTGTCAACTCGATAGCAGACTCAATATGCGTATAGTTACCCGAAAAGATAAGGTTATCAAGACTGTCCGAGATAAAATCCAAGTGTTTGTACCAGCTTAACTCATAACCAGCCAGTTCCGCTGAATCGGCATTATGAAAAGAGAAACGCGGAATCGTACCTGTCGTATCCAGTCGTGTGTCCTCGATCGGGTTTTTCATATCTTTGTAGAACAGAGCAAAACTTACAAGATCTGTCGCATTGAAATAGTACTCATATCTCGCATCAATGTTTTTGATGTCTGTCTCTACAAGGTCAGGATTACCTGTCACCTTTGCCAGATAGACAGGGTGAATAAACTCTGATGCCACGAATTCCCTAAAGTCCGGATAGACAAAGGTCTCTGAGTATGCCAGGCGAAGCTGGTTATTGTCATTGAAAGCATATTTCGCTGCTATGCTTGGAAGCGTCTTTTTAAACTCTAAACTGTTTCTCTCCGTTCCGACAATACTTCCAGCCTCTGTTGTGAACTGATCAACATGTTGTGCAACATCCACACGTCTTAGACCAAAAGTGATCTCCAACGGGTCCACTGGTTTGAGAAGACTCTTGAAATAGAGGGCATCCCTATTGAACTCGGCATCATAGGAATCCTTTGGCTGCGAAGCCAAATCATAATCCAATTCACTTCCATCCGTGTAATTGATAATATCATTGATCGGTGCATAAGTGATCGAGTTTGTATTGGCAATATTACTGTCAACCAAGAGTGTCACACGTCTAAACTCACGCTCTTTCTTCTCTGTCAATGCACCCACTTCCAGATAATCCTCTTCACTGAACAGAGGTATCTGTGTACGGTTGTTCAGATAAAGGCTGACAAGCTCATCATCAGTCTCTCTGTTATCATAGGTCAACTTGCTCTCATTACGTTTGAACTGATATGGTGATGTCTCAGAATCACGCAGATAGTTATAACTGACGTCATTAGGCACATACTCATTTGCCATGGCAAACTCGGCACCGAAGTTAAAACGGTTGTCGCTGAACAACTCGTAATCAAACCCGCCGTTGAACTGGTTGACAAATAACTGGCGTTGCTGCCATT
>JBFEWG010000193.1:0-1741 GCA_041546465.1 Sulfurimonadaceae bacterium | reverse complement strand
TGATCCTGATATTGATATCGAGTACTTTATTCCCGGGGTTTTAGTCACTGCAGAAGGCGGAACGGGTGAGACCGGTGGTCCATTTATCCAGTTTTCCTATTCAGCAGACGGTCAAAGCCCTCATATTCAGCAGATGCCGTTGAAACAGAACTTTCTTGATAAAACACCTCAAGATCTGGCAAACCTGATCACCTTTTCTGTGGAGCAGTTCATGGGAGAGATCGATGCACGCGCCTATGGTGCGCAATAGCTACTATACTATAGGGTTATAGCAATCTGTAACTCTATAGTTAAAGACTACAATATTTCCATCTAAAAACCAAACCAGTTTATCATCAACATTCAATTATTTAAAATTGATGACCTGATTCTAAGTTAAAAAAAGTGTGAAAAAGAAAGGAAGAGGAAAAGAAAAAGAGACAGTATCTTGATCACAGATACTGTCTGAGCAAATTTTTTAAAAATCATTTTACAGGCAAACAGCCATTGTTTGTTTAATGCTTTACGAAATATCCTATGCCCTAATCAAGCGACAGATGTCCTGGGGGTGCAATAAGTAAATCAAAATCGGCAATATAGATTCTAAATCTATTAGTACTTTATTAAAAAATTTTAAGAAATAAATGTGTGGGAAATAAATCTTGGGGTTTATGAATGGTGCGCTCGAAGGGATTCGAACCCCTGACCGCCGGTACCGCAAACCGGTGCTCTATCCAGCTGAGCTACGAACGCACATCTCAATTAAGAGGCTGAAATTATAGCAGTTTTAGCTTAGTTTATAATTAAAATAAGTCTTTTTAAATGACTACCGCATCTTCGCTATTTTCAATGCGAACTCAACCTCACCCTTGGAAAGTGCCAGTTCTCTGGCAATAGCTTCTTCATCCATGCCCTGCTTGTACAACGAGATGATCTTTTGGTCATCAAGGCCCGTCAGACTTTTTGGCATCGAAATAGACTTCATTCCGTCTTCTATGTGTTCGATACGCGCTTCCATCTGCTTTTTGAAATGGGTAAACGCGTTTTGTATCTCATTAAGGCTGAATGCAATCGGTTCAGCCATGGAGGCTAACTCTTTTTCCATCTTCTTTTCGATGTCATCCGCATCTGCGGCAGGCCTTTCCTGCTTAATATGCATTTCGATCTTTTCAACCTTGCGTTCGAGGGTGAAAAGTTGCTTGTTGAAGTTGTCCATGGTGTTGGCCAGAAAACGGATCTGACGCGTGTTCTCACTGTCACGCATATATGAGTAGACGACAACGATAAACAGAATAACGCCAAATGCGATCAGGATTATCTCCGTATTCATCTGAACACCTTTTTCATTCATTCCCCTTTAGTTCACGAATCATGATTCTCTCACGTGCAGTCACATAAGCACCCCACTCTTTTTCATCCCGCTCATGAATTCTTACCAGTTTACCCAAAGATGCATCTTCTGCGACAAAGAAGACACCTATCTCACGTTGAGGATAGGTCGGCATGGTAATGCGGCCGTAATAGTGTTGTCCGGTCTCCAGGTCTGCTTCTTCCAACTTAAAGTAGCCAAAACCGATACTTTCGATATTTCCCTCGGAACTCAGACCGATACGGCTTGGTTTCTCATTTTTGATGAGACGCTCAAGATTATCAACCTTTCTGTGCAGTTCGACTAAGAGCTTCAGTGTGATAGGATCACTCTCACTTGTCTCACCTCTGGCCTTGGCCAGTTTAAGCCATTGTCCTATGGCATCGTCATCTG
>JBFEWG010000072.1:0-10019 GCA_041546465.1 Sulfurimonadaceae bacterium | reverse complement strand
TGGCTTCGATCTCTTTTTTCGTTGCTTTTTTCATAAGCGTAAGTTTAGCA
Source organism: Sulfurimonadaceae bacterium (assembly GCA_041546465.1). Lineage (GTDB taxonomy): Bacteria > Campylobacterota > Campylobacteria > Campylobacterales > Sulfurimonadaceae. The sequence goes on along the minus strand of JBFEWG010000072.1, from coordinate 9,969 downwards.
GAGAAAACTTTATTATGTTTTTGGAACTTTATTCGATGTCACAAAATATGGATAAAACATCCCGAATGTCGAAAATAAGAGACTCTTTTAACTCTCTTTTAAATATAATATACGATAATGAGTGAATTTACACATCTCAAGGAATTTATATGGCCTCAATATTTTCGTGGTTTAGTTCTCATATGAAAAGTCAGGGACCGACAGCATCGATAACGGCATCGATGGAAAAAGACGGTTATGTCAGCAAAGAACTTTTTTATGAGATCTTGGACCTGGAAACGAATACAATCCTCTTCTTCACGAAAGATGAAGGATGGATTGGCGCCAATAAAGCCTTCTTTAACCGCTTTGAATTTGAGAACATAGCAGATTTTCGCAATAAGCATGAGAGTATCCGTGAACTTTTTGTCGAGGAATCCGAAGAGGTCTTTACCGAATATGATAAATCTTGGTTGGATTATATCCGTATCCATAAAGAGAACGGTTACCGTGTTGTCTTGCAGGACAAGGATGAGGTCGATATTCCATGTCGTGTCAAAGCACGAAAGATCCGTCAGAATGGCAAAGACCTATATGTCCTAGAACTTGAAGATATCTCCGAGCTTGAAGCGGCACGCATGAAGACGGAAGAAGTCGAACGCTTGAAGAGCAAGTTCCTTGCGAATATCGGACATGAATTCAGAACACCGATGAACGGTATCCTGGGCTTTATCGAGCTGATGGAAAAGAACAATGTCGATAATCAGCAAAATGAATACCTACAGATGATCAATATCTCTGCGCGTAACCTCATGGCAAACATCGAGAGCCTTCTTGATCTGGCTCAGATGCAAGGTGGCCGTCTGAAGATCAATGAAAGTGAGTTCAACCCGATCGCAGAGATGGAAGAACTGGCAAGGCTGCATGCTGTTGAAGGACGCAATAAAGGAATTAGCACTTATTTCTATATTGATCCAAAATTACCGCAGTATATGACGGGTGATCTTCGTAAGATCAAGCAGGTACTGAACAACCTTATCAACAATGCATTAAAGTTTACCAAACGCGGCGGGAAGGTGACGGTCGAGGTCAAGCTTCTGGGAAGAAACAATGACGGAACCTGTAGTATCGGTTTTGGTGTAAAAGATACGGGTAAAGGTATTTTGAAAGAACATCTTGCCATGATCACACAGCCTTTTGTAGCGGGTGATCAGGCAGATAACCGTTTGGGTGTCGGTTTAAGCCTTTCACATGGTCTTATCAAGATGATGGGCGGTGATCTTAAGATACACAGTGAGATCGAAAAAGGTTCCTCCTTCGGTTTTGCCCTGAGTTTTGCCTGTTCCGAAGAACAGTCTTTCCAAGTCGTACAGAACCGCACTGCTAAAGTTGTATTGCTGGATGAGGCCCTTGTCGAGGATGCCAATCAACTGACGATGTACCTGCGCAGCTTCTCCATGAATGTCATCAAAGTCAATCAGGTCGATGAGACAATTTATGATGACACAGACCTTGTCTATCTTGTCGCCTCTCAAGAGAAACCGGGCTGGATGTTGAAACTGGCAGGTATCCAAAAGCAAGGCAAGACGATCCTGGTCATCAACCCGGGTGAACAGGTGCAGACAAAGATGGCACATATCATCGATCACACCTTCGTGAAACCGATGTTGCCATCCAAGATCGCAAACCACCTGGCCAAGATTTTGCGCCTGCCTAAGGCAGCGACTGCCTTGCAGGAGTCCAAGTCACGCAAAGAGTCGATCAAAGCCCTGGTCGTTGAGGACAACCTTATTAACCAACGTCTTATCAAGATCCTATTGCAGGAGTACAACCTTCAGGTCACAACCGCAAGTGACGGAGAAGAGGCAGTCAACCTCTGTATGTCCCATGATTACAGCATTGTCTTTATGGATATCGATATGCCGGTGAAAGATGGTATCCTGGCGACGCAGGAGATCAAACAGCAGCGAAGTCCGACCAAGAAGCATATGCCGATCGTCGCATTGACAGCCTTGGCGATGGAAGGGGACAGAGAGCATATTCTTGATGAAGGTCTTGATGATTACCTTTCAAAACCTTTGACACGTGAAAAACTGGAATATATCCTACATAAACATCTGCGTTTGAGTATTTAAAAGAGACAGTATGCAGGAGTTGAAAAAATATTTACCTCAAAGTGTAAGCGAGTTTACCGAGGAGATATTGGAGCTCGAAACAGCTATTGTCCTGGTTATCGATAAAAAAGTCGGTGTAGTAGGAGCAAATACTTCATTTTTTAACGCTCTACCGTTTGAGTCTTTGGATGTGTTCAGAAAAGAGCATAAAGATATCTCTGAGCTTTTTATGGCATCCGAGGAGACACTTTCATCTGAAAAGCCATTTTTATGGATATTTGAAGTTCTCAAATCACCGAAAAAGCAACATATAGTCAAGATGCTTGATCAAGAGGGTGAAGAACATACGTATGCCGTCAAGGTCAAAGATGTCGTTGCAGAGGGAAAAAACCTTTTCATAGCGCAGTTTGATGATATTACTGCAGTTGAAAAAGCGAAACGGGCACAGAACTATTTCGAAGAGTTCAAGCAGAAGTTCCTGACATCTATGTCTCATGAGTTTAGGACACCGATGAACGGGATTATCGGCTTTACGGATCTTCTTGGAAGAACTGAGACGGACAGGGTCCAAAAAGAGTATGTCAACCTGATTACACATTCTGCCCAGACGATGATGCATAATGTGGAGAACCTGCTTGAACTCGCACAGATCGAAAGTGGTCAAATCGACATAAACGAGCAAAGCATCGATCTGATATGGGCACTTGAGAACTTTTCAAAGGAGTTCAATACCGAAGCTGAAGCCAAGAAGATTCAACTGCTGTTTTACATTGACCCGCTTTTACCCCGAAAATTAACCGTTGATATAGACAAGATCAAAAAGACCTTACGTAACCTGATCAGGAATGCCATTAAATATACCGAGAAAAAAGGTCAGGTCTATGTTGAAGTCCGTGCCAATGATATTGAGAAAAAAGGTGAGGTACTTGTCGAATATGCTGTAAGTGATACCGGTGTCGGAATTGATAAAGAACGACTCTCGACAATTATCAGGCCGTTCGCTTCTGCCAAGGAAAACCAAAGTAGAGGGAAGGACGGATTGGGTGTAGGGTTGTCGCTATGTTACAAGCTGACGGAGATGATGGGTTCCAAGCTCAAAGTGGCCACGGAAATAGGAAAAGGAAGTCGTTTCAGTTTTTCGATTCAGCATCCCACTAATGAAGAGAATGCCTTTGAGTTCGTCAAAGGATCACGTATGGCGATCTGGGCAGAAGATTATTATACAATCTTGTATTCGAAGCTTCTTAAAGAATACCTTGAACATTTTGGCGTGGAAGTCCTTGAGATAGATGGCCTGGCAAATAAAGAGCTTCAAAACTGTGACGCTGTTTTTATTGTTACGGACCACCTTTCATCTTCGCGTATCAAATCGATCAAGTCACAATACACAAATTTACAGATCATCCCTGTCATTAACCCTTTTCATGAGGACAAGTTTGAGACCGTCATTGATGATGTTGATGGTATTTTGATGAAACCGCTTCTTCCCCATAAGATCTTTGAGACACTCAATCTTATTTGGAAAAAGGTACCGTCTGAGCTTCTTAAACACGTCAAACTCAAACCGAAAAAACCAAAAAAAGAGCTCCTGGATATTACGATATTGATTGCAGAAGACAATCCAATCAATTTGAAACTGATAGAGACACTTCTGAGACAGTATAAACTTCAGGTGAAATCCGTCGTTAATGGAAAAGAGGCTGTGGAGGCCTATGAAAAAGACAAGGGTATTGATCTTATCTTTATGGATATTGATATGCCGGTCATGGACGGGATCACGGCAACACGTATGATCAAAGAGGTAGAAAAGCGCGATACCCGTAAGCATACGCCGGTTGTCGCATTGACGGCGCATGGGCTCTCAGGTGACAGAGAACGTATTCTAAGCTCAGGTCTGGATGAACACCTTCCCAAACCGCTTGACCGTGCAAAATTGGAACTGGTTTTGAAAGAGTATCTTGATTTAGAGATGAATTAATTAAGATTAAGACTATTCATATATAATTTAACCGTTTATAAGAGAATAGATGAAGAATTTTAAACACACACAAGGAAAACAATGAAAAAAGTTATTTTGGCGATTGCTGTAGCTGGTGCTGCATATGCAGGGACTGTTGTGACAGTCAACGGAAAAAAGATTACAGACCAGGAAGTTCAAGAAGTATTGATGCAGGGAACACAAGGACGTTTTGACCAGCTTCCGGCTGAAAAGAAAGAAGAACTTAGCCAACGTGTTATTGACGGACTCATCTCTCAAGAACTTGTCTATAGTGATGCTAAGAAGCAAGGTGTACTCGAAAGTACAGAATATAAGAACGAACTTGCAAAAGTGATGGAGCGTATCCAGGTACAATTGGCTTCAAAAGTATGGGAAAAACGTCAGTTTGAGAAAATCAAAGTCAATGAGAAGGATATCAAGGCTTATTTCAAAGCCAATCCAGAAGAGTTCAGCGAAAAACCTAAAGTACGTGCAAGTCATATCCTTTTGAAAACAGAAGCAGAAGCAAATGCTGTGACAAAAGAGCTTTCAGGACTTAAAAACGGTGCACTGAACGCCAAGTTCGCTGAACTTGCAAAATCAAAGTCGACAGGGCCAAGCGGACCTAAAGGCGGAGACCTTGGTTTCTTCGGTCAGGGACAGATGGTACCGGCGTTCAATGATGCAGTGTTCGCAATGAAAAAAGGTGAGCTGACTAAAAAGCCTGTAAAGACTCAGTTCGGTTATCATGTTATCCTTGTCACAGACAAGCAGGATGCGAAAAACCTTTCTTATGATGAAGTGAAGGGTTTTATCGAGCAAAAGCTTAAAGTCGAAGCGTTCAAAGAGCAGATGCAAGCCAAGATGGAAGAACTTAAAAAGAACGCAAAAATCGTATATACTAAAAAGTAATCCTGTATGCTGCCATCTCGAATTGACACAGTTCAATTCAGAGGGCGGACATTCTTTGTCAAACGTGATGACCTGATCGACACCTGTCTTTCGGGAAACAAATACCGAAAACTCTATTCACTGATCCAAACCCCCTCAGAAAAATTTACGACAATCATCTCCTATGGCGGTGGACAATCCAATGCCATGCTGGCTATTGCCTGTTTATGCCGTTTCAAAGGATGGGAATTTCATTACTACACGAAAAACTTGCCAAAAGTATTGCAGTCCGAAACCGAGGGAAACCTTCAGTTGGCGGTAAAAGCGGGCATGATACTGCATGAAGTACCCCATGAATCATTTCAACAGAAGATAGAAGAACTTCAATCCCTCTCAGAGGAGGGGACACTGGTCATCTCTCAAGGCGGTGCTGACGAGATTGCCAAGGAAGGTGTTTACATGCTGGCAGATGAGATCAAGGAATGGAAAAATAAGAAGGGGCTGGAGCAACTTTGCGTCGTCCTTCCAAGCGGGACAGGGACAACGGCTCTGTATTTGAATAAGGCACTCAGGGATGATACGATATCTGTTTATACCTCTGTTCTTGTCGGTGATGAAGCCTATCAGAAAAAGCAGTGGCAGAGACTTTCAGAAGGTCCGTATCCTGAAATCTTTAGGAGTGAGCATAAAAAAAAGTTTGCCAAACCCTATGATGAGTATTTAGAGATATTTCAAGAGTTAAAAAACAAAACGGGTATCATATTCGATCTGATCTATGCGCCGCGAACCTGGATAGATATGTGCGAGAATCTCAATAAGTGCGAGAACATACTCTATATCCACACAGGCGGTGTGAGTGGTAATGAAACGATGCTTGAGAGATATCGATATAAGAAGAGTAGGCAGAGATGAAAACCATACTTTTGGTGTTACTTTTATCTTTGTCACTTTTTGCACAGACTTATGAAGAACTCTCAAAAAAGATTATCAGAGAGCTTGATTATATCTACCAGGACAGGGCGTGGAGTGGTGCGACAACCTTTGCCAAAGAGACAAAATTCCGTTACCGATTTAAAGCCATCTCTGAGTATGAGATCGAGATCACTCGAAGTATAGACGGAGTCTGCATGGAGGAACCTTTCATCATTGATCTACGTCAGGGGTATTATGTTGAACTAGAAAAGGATAACAAATGTAATCCTTCCTTGATCATCTCGCATGAACTTGATATTATCTATCTGTTGGTCAAAGACAGGTGCGGGCACTTTGGCGGGTTTAATTTTTACAAACAGGCTGAAAGGGCAACGGTTTTACTAAAAGAATATTTTTATGAGGCAGGCAGGCTCGCTAAATGATGATCTGGTCTTTTCTGAGATGTTTTTGTGATGTATATATAATAAATTCTTGCTACAATATAGGTAGATAGACTAAAAGGATTAACGATGAAAAAGATGTGGATATTGGCTTTAGTGGCAAGTGCTGTTATGGCTGCAGGACAAGGACGTGATATGCCTTCATTCTCTTTTTATGACAGTGACGGAGATGGTAAGATAACCGAAAAAGAGCTCAGTGACGGAAGAGCTAATCGCCAGGCAAAAAAAGCCAGTGAAGGGAAGATGCTTAGAAATGCACAGAGCGCACCTTCATTTTCAGAGATGGATACCAATGGTGATGGAGTTATTTCAAAAGAAGAGTTTAAAGCGCATCAACAAGCCAGACGCGCACAATAGTCTTTTAAAAGGACTATCTTAGTTACGATCCATAGCATTTAAGTCTTTGAAGGCAACGATGACACGCTCAACAAGTGTCTCTTGACCGGCACGGAGCCATTTGCGTGGATCGTAATATTTTTTGTTAGGTTTGTCTTCACCTTCAGGGTTTCCGATTTGGCCCTGCATATAATCCTTGTACTTCTCATAATAGGCTTTAGTACCTTCCCATGTTGCCCATTGGGTATCAGTATCGATATTCATTTTAATAACACCATAGCTAAGTGCTTCTTTGATCTCTTCAGGAGATGATCCAGAACCACCATGGAAGACAAAATCAACCGGTTTGGTGTCTGTATTGTATTTTTCCTGGATGAAGGCTTGAGAGTTGTCAAGGATCTTTGGTGTCAATGTCACGTTCCCCGGTTTATAGACGCCATGAACATTACCAAACGATGCTGCGATGGTAAAAGCGTTAGAGACTTTGCTCAGCTCTTCATAGGCATAGGCAACTTCTTCAGGTTGTGTATAAAGAAGTGCATTGTCGATATTTGTATTATCAACACCGTCTTCTTCTCCACCTGTCACACCCAGCTCAATCTCAATGGTCATACCGATTTTGGACATACGTTTAAAGTATTCGACACAGGTTGAAATATTCTCTTCCAATGGTTCTTCAGAAAGATCAAGCATATGAGAAGAATAAAGCGGTTTTCCCTCTTTTTTGTAAAACTCTTCTCCGGCATCTAGTAATGCATCGATCCATGGAAGCAGCTTGCGTGCAGCGTGGTCAGTATGAAGAATGACAGGAATTCCGTAAGCCTCAGCCATAGCATGAACATGTTTTGCACCTGAGATAGCACCTGCGATAGCAGCTTTTTCATCTTCGTTGCTTAGACCTTTACCTGCATAATATGAAGCACCACCGTTAGAAAACTGGATAATGACAGGAGAGTTCACTTTAGCGGCAGCTTCCAAGACACCGTTGATAGAGTCTGTTCCCACTACATTGACAGCCGGAAGTGCGAAGCCTTCTGCTTTTGCGATAGCATATAGTTTTTGAACATCTTCTCCATGTAACACACCCGGTTTAACAGCATCTAGTACTTTCATTGACAATCCTATTTAATTATTATTGAGGGAATTATAACAAATTTAGGTATTATTTTTAGTATAAAATCTCAAGGAAAAATATGTCATTAGACCTAAGTCAATGTTTAGTCATCGGAATCTCATCACGGGCTCTTTTTGACTTAGAAGATGAGAACGATATCTTCAATAAGAACGGAATAGATGCCTACCGTCAGCATCAGCTGGACAACGAAGGAAAGGTTCTTAAGCAGGGGACAGCCTTTCATCTTGTCGAGGCGTTGCTTAAACTTAATGAACTCTCAGGCAAAAAACTTGTCGAGGTCATTGTTATGTCTCGCAATTCTCCTGATACCGGTTTGCGGGTGTTTAACTCAATAGAGCATTATGGATTAAAGATCACCAGAGCAGCTTTTTCCGGCGGTGAAAACCTTTCAGACTATCTTGAGGCCTTCAATGTCGACCTCTTCTTGTCAAAGTCTGAAGAAGATGTACAGTTGGCTATTGACAGCGGCTGTGCAGCTGCCATTCTTTATGCTCCACCTCGAGAGATAGATATGTCCAAGCAGATCCGCATAGCCTTTGATGCAGATGCAGTCATCTTTTCAGAACAGTCGGAACACATCTACAAGACACAGGGGCTTGATGCATTTTTGGAACATGAAAAAGAGAATGTCAACAAGCCTCTGCCGGAGGGGCCTTTTGCAAAACTGTTGAAGACACTTTCATTCCTACAGTCACAGTTTGAGAACTCTCCTATTCGTCTGGCGATTGTGACAGCACGCAATTCACCGGCACATGAGCGAGTGGTCCAAACGCTTCGAACATGGAACGTACATGTGGATGAAGCTTTCTTTCTGGGAGGGCTTTCAAAGGATCAGATATTGAAAGCATACAAGGCACATATCTTTTTTGATGATCAGGAGACACATTTGGAAGATGCTTCCAAAGTCGTCCCTTCGGGAAAAGTCCCTTATAAGACAGGCTCACCTTTAAAGTAAAAGATGATGACCAGGTATCTACTTCTGTTTATTCCTCTTTTTCTTTTTTCCCAAGCCCCTAACGCCTATAAAGATTTGGGTGAAGCCATAGAGAGAGAAGTCCCTTTGTTCCAGTCGCTTGCCAAAGAACCGCGTTTCTATCCGTATCAGGAAAACTTTGAGCTTTATTTTAAGGAGCTAGACAAGACGTTCGCCCTTGGTCACCGACTTGATGAAGAGATAGAGAGTCTGGGCCGAAACGAGGAGTTTCTTCAGGAAGCGTATTTGAAAGCATTACGTACCTTGCAGGTTAAACGAGAAGCATTGAAAAAGTCCTATTACAAGGAAGTTCGTTCATCGATAAAGCAGAAGGATACCTTCTATCTTCTTTTCCTTCTGGATAATGCACAATCCTTTCTTGATGAGAACAGCAAGCTCAAATCTCAAGTGATTACATATGCCAATAGCAATGCACAATTAAAACAGCACAAAACAATACGGGCCTACCAGGAAGAGAAAGCATTGGATGAACGTTCATACGCATATGCTCAAAAGATGCAAGAAGAGTATAAGGCTTATCAGGAAGTCTTGCGTAAACAAGAAGCATTGAAGCTACGCAAGCTTCTGCTCTCTAAAAAGGTAGGCGGGGTGGTCGTATATGCTCAAGAAGAGAAGGGGGACATAGGTTTCGTCGTAGAGAACCTGTTTGAGATGCATGTGAGTACGACCTTGCATATCAGGGATATCCAAGGTTATGAATCAAAAGAAGCATTGCCTTATAAACTTGTTTTGAAACCGAAGGAGAAGAGAAAAGTTCTGAAGCTGGTGAACATAAGCAAGAAAAAAAAGGTGGGGCATTTCAATTCGCATCTCTCCTGGTCAAAAGGTGCAGTTGACGCTCAGGAAGATCCGGAATTCATTTATAGCTTGCCTTTTCATGAGAGTTTTAAAGTCTCTCAGGGGTTTAATGGCAATACCTCACATAAGGGAACATCACAATATGCCATTGATTTTGCGATGCCGATCGGGACGCCCGTTTATGCAGCCCGCGGCGGAAAAGTCGTTGAAGTCGTTCAGCAGCATAATAAGCATGGTATGGGTCCAACCATGCGTCAATTCGCTAACTATGTGATCATTGAACATGACGACAGGACACTGGGAAGGTACTTTCATCTACAACATCATGGTGCCAAAGTCAAACTGGGCCAAATGGTAAAACAAGGCGAGCT
>JBFEWG010000047.1:0-12816 GCA_041546465.1 Sulfurimonadaceae bacterium | reverse complement strand
GAAAGCACACCCGTCGCAGCCAGTGTAATCGCCGAATTCCGTGAAAAGATAAATCCGGCAAGAACGGTCGCCCAGGCGATATAGATCATCGACTCATAACCGTTTGACCATGGAGCATGCCCTGAAATATACCAACGGATGATCAGACCGATCGTGTGGAATACAAAAAGAACGATCAGAATCACCATGGCAGACTTTGAGAACCACTCCAGTTTAAACCTTGGCTGAATTATCTTGACAAAACTCAATACCAATAACACAAGTCCCATCACAAGGTAAAAAGGCATCAGTTGTTCAAAGATATTGTATTTATTATAAAAGATCTCAGCAGCTACCTTTTCCTCGCTCGGATAGACCTCGGCACCGTATTTCTTCTGATACTCGGCGATCTTGTCAATGCCTTTATCGGCACTGCTCCAATCACCTGTCTTAAGTGCTGCCTCAACCCCTACAAAATAAGAAACCGCAGCCTCGCGTACCTGAAGACTCTCTTCCGGTGAAAAAGTCTGAAGAGCTTCAATCGTAGCAAACCATTTGTTGTTCTCATGATTCGGCTTGGCAAAAAGTTTAAAGATGGAACCTGTAAACACCATATAGACAATATTAAAACGTTCATCGACTTTTAAAACAGCCTTGTCAAACTTGTCTCGCTCAGATGGTGCCTTTTGTGCTGCATTTTCTACATACTCCTGGAGTTTATAACCTTGAAGTGTGTCCGGCGATTCCAGAAACTGGGAGAAAGAGGCATATTTGCTTTTGGGATTGTTCCCCAGGATCTTATTGATCTCTTCGTTCTTTGTCTTGATCAGGTTGATCTCACGCCACGCATCAGGACGGACCATCATCCCCAGTACCATCTGATCAGCACTCATATCCGCAATACGACCGCCATGGACCTTATTGACAATCTCCGTATTGAGCGTATTGAGCGGCTTCATACGGCCTGAGCTGTCCTGGGTAATCAGACGTCCGAAGTTTTCAGCGTGCGCTTTGTCAAATGAGGTAATCGTCTTGATCTCGTCAGCAGGCTCCTGCGCTTTTAGTTCATACTGCGCTGTAAATACAAGGGTAGCGGCCAAGAGCATACCTGCAATTCCATCACGTTTGTTTGCATACTCGCGTCCTTTTTTGACCAGCTTTCTGAATCTGCCGTTAGGCATGAAGAAAGAGGCGAACATACCGATAGCCAACATCGTATACCCGATATAGGTCGGAAGTGTACCCGGGTCATTGTTCACTGAAAGGATCGTTCCCTGCTCGTCTCTGTCATAAGATGACTGGAAGAATCTGAAATTGCGATGGTCCAGGATATGGTTCATATAGATTCTGTATGGCATATTGATGTTCTCTTCCTTATCGATCAAAATAACTTCACTCGCATACGAAGCCGGACTCATCGATCCCGGATAGCGTTCCAGCTGAAAGTCGACAAGTTTAAGCGAAAATGGTAATCGTTTGATCACCGCACCGTAAGAGAGCTCGACCTTCATTCCGTCAAATCCGACTGTTTTCTCAAAACCGACTGCTCCGGAACTGCCGATGATGGTCACCTCTTTGCTCTCATCCTTGTAGATGACTTCCATTTTCAAAGCATCTTGAAGACGGTTGCGACTTCCCTTGACTTTTTTGGAGACAAGCTTCTCGCTGACAGAGGGATGCACATTCCTCATGACAAAGTTTGTCCCTTCTGTCTGATAGAGTGTACGGGTCTTCAACTCACTCTTTTCACTGGCCTTGAGTGTATCACCGGTACGAGTAGCCATATCCAGGGTAGTAAAGTCGACACTATGTGACATATGTAAATGTCCATCATCAAACGTGATATTGACAATCGGCTTCTCAGAGTCAACCTCTGCACCGAAGTTTAGGATCAGGTCACCCGCTTCAAAGAATGAGCCTTCCTTCAGCTTGATCTGTTGAGGCTGGTTATCGATCGTAATCATAAACTCAAGAATTGTCTTGCCGTTGACCTTGTCTTCGACCAGCTCATACACTGCATTGGGGATATACTCTTTCAGACGCAATGTGACTGTCTCACCCTGGACTTGAACATCCTCGTCCAAGTGGTTTTCACTCAACTCTGAAAGCAGTACCATCTTTTTATATTCATGTTTTTTATGATCTTTTTCAAACAAAGCACGGACATAGGTCTCACGTGAGGTAATACGGTTTTCGATCTCACCTTCACGGATGTGCATGCTTCCTTCATATCCGACAAAACGTGTAATGATAGCACCGACTAAAATCACCAGAAACGAACCATGGAAAAGGACGATATTCCATTTTTTCTGATTGAACATAGAGTGTCGTATCATTGATGTCAAGAGGTTCACGGCCAATAGACCCAGTAAGACTTCAAACCATCGTGCACTGTATACTTCTGCCTGTGCCGTCTGTGTACTAAAATCACTCTCGATAAATGTCGCGACACCGATGGCAACAGCAAAAATTGTCAAAAGCAGCGCTGTCAAACGCATTGAGGATAAAAAATTCCATACTTGTTTCATATTCTTCTCACTTATTATAATTATTGGTATATTTTAGCCTGCAAATGTTAAGCCAACGTTACATTTATAAAAAAAGAAACACCATCTTTTAATGGTATTACTTAAGTTCACTCCAATTGCTTCCTATATTGACCGACGAGCGTAACGGAACATTGAGTGTGTATATACCTTCCATGATCGTTTTGAACTTCTCAGCCAGTACTTCAGCTTCCTCTTCATTCACTTCAAATATCAGTTCATCATGTATCTGCAATAACATTCTTGCATGTAAATGTTCTTTTTTTATCACATCGGATATCTTGTTCATCGAAAGCTTGATAAGGTCAGCTGCTGAACCTTGAAAAACTGTATTAACAGACTCCCTTTCATAGGCAGCCTTCATCATCGGAGGTGCACTTTCAAAATTAAAGTAACGACGACGTCCTAAAAGTGTCTCAACATAGCCCACTTCTTTCGCCTTGTCCGCCACACTGCGAAGGAATGTCTTGATGGTCGGAAATTTCTCAAAGTAGGCTTCGATGATCTCTTTGGCCTCTTTTGTACTGACACCGACATCACCGGATAGCTTTTTAGGACCCATGCCGTAAAGCAGTCCGAAGTTGACGATCTTGGCGATGTTTCGTTTACCATCGGCCTCTTCCTCCCCAAAAATCGCTGCCGCCGTCTGACGGTGGATATCTTTATCATGGGCAAAGGCATCCAGCAGTGTCGGATCTTTCGAAAAATGTGCCAAAAGTCGCAACTCGATCTGCGAATAATCGATACCGATAAGGGCTTTCCCCTCCGATGCGACAAAGGCCTTGCGTATCTTCGCTCCCATCGGTGAACGCACCGGGATGTTCTGCAGATTCGGGTTCTTTGAACTCAAACGCCCCGTAGCTGTTCCCGTCTGCAAGAAGGAGGTATGAACACGTCTATCCTCGTTCTCAAGTCCCAAGGCCAACAGAGGATCAATATAGGTCGAATAAAGCTTGAAGACCTCCCGGTATTCCAAAAGTGCCGGAATGATCTCATGTGCATCATACAATCCATTAAGTACTTTCTCATCGGTAGAGTATCCTGTCTTTGTCTTTTTGCCCACAGGAAGTCCCAGGGTCTCAAACAGAACGACACCAAGCTGCTTCGTTGAATTGATATTAAACTCTCCGCCTGCAAAACCATAGATCTTTTGGCGTAATGTATCCAGGAGCACTTCCGTCTCGGCCTTGAAGCTTTGAAGGAAATCGGTATCGACCTTGATCCCTTCCTCTTCCATCTCGATGAGTGTCTGGATAAACGGAAACTCGACCTCTTTCGCCTCGTCAATCAAGTGTTCGGCTCCTTGAAGCTTCAACTGTTCAATAAGCTTGTAATAGAGTTTATAGGTGATCAAGGCATCTTCTGCCGCATAATCAGCTGCTTCTTCCAAGGCAACGGAAGAGAAGTTCTCGCCTTTTTTGACCGTATCTTTGAAAGATATCATCTTATGATTGAAATAGAGTTCGCTGAGCTTGTCCAAGCCTACCGGTTTTTCAGAGTTTACCAGCCAGGCCAGAAGCATGGAATCAGCATAAGGCTGATACGCTTTGATACCCAGATAAGGACAGATAAACTTAAGGTCAAACTTCAGATTGTGCCCAATAATCTTAAAGTCCAGCAGTTCACGCAAGGCTCTTACGCCGATCGCTTTTGAGATCTGATCGCCGACACCCAGGTAGGCATGGGCCAAAGGGACGTAATACCCTGTCTTCTCCTCAAAAGCAAAACTAAACCCTACCAGAGAGTCTTTTTCCGACTCCAGACCTGTCGTCTCTGTGTCCAAAGCGACAATACTCTCTTTTGGGATGCTCTTGATGACATCAAATAGCTTCTCTTCACTGTCAAGCAGTACATACTCAAATTCCTGCTTTGGCGCCTCAGCTTTCTCTTCTTTCTTTGAAGGCTGAATCTCCGCGATCATCCCCTTCGCTTTGAGCTGTCGCAGAATACCGTTTAACTCGTACTTGTGCAGATCATCGACAATACCTAAAAAAGGGTTTTCATAGGTCAAGACAAAACGTGAAAAATCAAGTTCATCAAAGACATCATCGACCAATGTCACAAGCTTTTGTGACCGCCAGGCATCCTCTTCAAAAGTCCTGAGCTTGTTTTGCACACCGGCAGGTTTAACCTCATCGATATGATCATAAATACCCTGTAGCGTATCAAATTCGTTTAGAAGTTTCTGTGCCGTTACTTTACCGACACCTTTGACCCCGGGCACATTGTCCGCGCTATCCCCCAGCAAGGATTGATAATCTGTGAACTGGTCCGGACGGATACCGTATTTATCAATACAGGCTGCCTCGTCGATCTCTTTGCGCTTGATCGCATCGACCACCACGACCTTTCCATCATCGATCATCTGATACAGATCCTTGTCATGTGAGACAATACGGACATTCATCCCCTGCTCTTTTGCAAGTTTAGCGACAGAAGCGATCATGTCATCCGCTTCATATCCCTCTTTGCAAATCGTAGCAAATCCCATCTTCTCGACCCAGTCTACTGCAATAGGAAGCTGTGCCATCAAATCTTCCGGCGGAGGTGGACGGTGGGCTTTATACTCCGAATCTATCTCATTTCTAAACGTCGGGCCTTTCATGTCCAGAGCAAAAACGATGTAATCCGTATTGTGTTCTTTTTCGATACTGGAGATGAAGTTTGTAAAACCGGTCAGAAGTCCGGTAGGAAACCCCTCCTTGTTTTTTAACGGAGGCAGTGCGAAGAAACTGCGGAAAAGAAATCCAAAGGTATCGATGATAGTAATTGTCTTGGCCAAACGAAAAATCCTTACAAAAAAATTTTCTTAGTATAGTTATTAAAGCCAAAAAGTTTGATGAAAGATCTTTTTAGAATATAATTAGCCCGATGAAAACGCTAAAATATCTCAGTCACTATACTCCCGAAACACAAAAACAGGTGCAGACCCTTATTGAAAAACAGATGCTCACTCAATATATCCTTTCCAAATATCCCGATGCACATGAGATAAAAACGGACAAGGCACTTTTTGCTTATGTCTCTTCTTATAAAGAAGCACACATGAAAAAAGCGCCTCCATTGAGCAAGGTTCTTTACGACGGAAAGATCAATGTCATTCACAACGCTTTAGGTACCCATCGTTTTGTCTCCAGAGTTCAGGGAGCAAAACTCAAAGCCAAAAACGAGATCCGCATCGCTTCAATGTTCAAAAACGTTCCCGAATCTTTCTTGTCTATGATCGTGGTACATGAACTCGCACATTTCAAAGAGAAAGAACACAACAAAGCCTTTTATAAACTCTGTGAACATATGGAACCTTCCTATCACCAGCTTGAGTTCGACCTCCGACTCTATCTGACACATATGGATCTCTTCGGAAAACTTTACTGATATCCTGAGTGACTTCAGGGTGTAGCAATTTGAAACGGCCTGCAAGTTTAAAACTCTCGATATCCTTATTTATACTTTTTTAGATGCTATAATCCCTGCAGTAACATTTACCGTATAAGGAAAAACCCATGGATAGAAGAGAAGCGATTACCGTAGGCAGCATGCTCGTAGCAGGAAGTGTACTCCAAGCCGATGACACACGCAGTGATTCAACTGTCAATGCGGCTTATGGGACACCCCATGCGATCCTTCCTTTGCCTTTTGATCCCGGTACACTCAAGGGGATTTCCGAAAAGGTCATAGTCTCTCACCATAACAACAACTACAGTGGTGCCGTTAAAAAGCTAAACCTTATTCAAAAACAGATTGCCGAAATGCCGCCGTCTGCTCATCCGATTGAATATGGGGCATTAAAAAAAGAGGAATTGGTCGCACTCAACTCAAAACTGCTGCATGAGCTCTATTTTGGCAATCTTGGCGGCAATGGCAGTATGCCTACAGATATACAATCTCTGCTGACAAAAGCTTTCGGTTCCGTTGATGCATGGAAATATGATTTTGTAAAAACCGCCAAGAGTTTAAGCGGTGGCTCTGGATGGGTGATCTTATCCTATCTCAAAGGACAGCAAATCGTGATGAACCAGATCTCATCTGATCACACAGACTCACTCTCAACGGGCATACCTTTATTGGTGCTTGACATGTATGAACATTCCTATCATATGGACTACGGCTCCAAAGCAGCTGCATACATCGATGCTTTTATGCAAAACATAAACTGGAGCGTTGTCTCTGCACGATTCAAAGCAGTCTGATCCATAACAGTCTGCCTGAATTGGCACCGGACATGTTGTTTCTTGTGCCAACTTTTCTGTCCATTTTTGCTCATGCCTCTTTCTTTCTAGCTATAATGCTTTTATGAGATACTTACGATTCGTTTTCTTACTCTTATTTCTCGTTGACCTAAGCAAAGCTGACACTCTAGAGAATACTCCTTTTCAGGTAGAAAAGGATAAGCATGAACTCTTTTTGACGGCTTATATCCTCTCCTTTCATTGGACCAAGAATGACGCCACCGGAGAAGAATATAACGATACCCATAAAGCCTATGGTCTGGAGTATATCTACTCAGACAAATACTCACTGACCTATAATCATTTTATAAATTCCAGAGGCAGGGATGTTGATGTATATGCAGCGGGATATCTTTTCAACCTGTATGATGACGCATTCGGTGTACATTTAAATGGAGGCTATCAGGAAGGCTACTGCTTTGATGGTCTTTTAAACTCTGTTGAATGTACACCGGGCAGTGATGACACCAGTGCCTTTATCCTGCCGATGATCTACTACAAACACAAGTACTTCAAAGTCGATCTTTTCAGCAACGGAGATATGATTGCACTGCGTTTCAACATCAAAATCTATGACCTCTTCTAGTCTTTTGCAAACCTGCTATAATTGCGCCTATGAACAACTATGATGAAAAATTCAAGACCGCAATAAAATCTACCTATTTTTATAAACTACAACCTGATCAACAGACCTTCATCAAGACAAAGGCATATGAGCACAGGTTCTCTTTTCAGCAGCTGCGTCTGATCATCGAAATGGCTAATGACCTTGAGATGTGGGGTGAAAAGAACATCATCAAAATCTGGCCGGATCATATACATGCGAAAGTGATCCTTCAGCGTATTACACAAGTCTATGAAGAGCTTAAAAACAGACCCAACTCCTATGAAGGCTTTGAGCCTAACATTCTACGTTCAGAACAGAAGTTCAAGTTTGTCACCCAGGAAAAAGAGGGGTTTGGATTGGGAATGTGTCCGGTCGCTTCCGAAGAGACACGATGCTGTAACTTGATGACTCTCGATGCTGTAGAGAGCTGCGGATTCGACTGCTCCTATTGCACGATCCAGTCATTTTACAAACAGGACAAGATCACCTTTGACAGCACCTTCAGACAGAAACTTGAAGCCCTTCAGCTTGATCCCAACCGTACCTATCATATCGGGACAGGACAGTCTTCTGACTCTTTGATGTGGGGGAACAAAGAGGGAGTATTGGATGCCCTCTTTGATTTCGCCCGACGCAATCCAAATGTCATCCTGGAGTTCAAGACCAAGTCTGACAATATCAAGTATTTTCTCGAAAACGAAGTACCCAAGAACATCATCTGTACCTGGTCGCTTAACACTCCTGTCATCATCGAAAATGAGGAACACCTTGCTGCCTCACTTGAAAAACGCATTAGCTCAGCCCGTGCATTGGCAGACAAAGGTGTCATCGTCGGTTTTCACTTTCATCCAATTGTCGAATATGAAAACTATTTGAGTGATTATAAAGAGGTGTATGACGAACTTATAAACAGATTTACTCCTGAAGAGGTTGCTTTAATATCTATGGGCACATTGACCTTTATCAAGCCTGTCATCCAGAAACTCCGTCAAAGAAACTTCAAATCAAAGATACTGCAGATGCCTTTTGAGGATGCAGCCGGAAAAGCCTCTTATCCAATGGCTATCAAAGAAGAGATGTTCAAACATGCCTACGAAAGCTTCAAACCATGGCACAGAAAAGTCTTTTTTTATCTATGCATGGAAGATCACAGTTTATGGAAAAAATGTTTCGGATATGAATACTTCAGCAATATGGACCTGGAAAGAGCCATGGTCTCATCCTATTGTGAAAAAACGGGGATGGAGTATATCTACTCCTAAATACTTAAAAGGTAGCCTACCTTTTAATAATCCGAGACGACACCCAATTGATCCATGACGTGATCGATTACGTCCTCAAGCATCTCATGGTCATAACCCGCATCAGCAGCTTTACGCAGACCGAATGTGATAGACTGTTCTGAGAATGGGGCATTGACTGGAACGACGGTCTTGACAATATTCAATGCTGTCGCATACTCTTTGATCTCTTCAGGTGCCTTTTGATACGTGTCTGAAAAACGGATCATCTCGACAAAGGTCTCATCAAACTTCCAATGTTCAAAGATAGCAGCAGTTACTGTTGCTGTCGTCTCTTCGACATATGAGAACTCAACTTGAGGGATATTATTAGTCGTCTCTATCTCGGACTTGAAGTTATACAGTAAATCTTCTTTGATGATATCTGAAGCGATAATGATCTTACCCGTCTCCTGAAGGAAAGAGGCAAGAAAAAGATTTTCCATCTTTTTTCTGTCGATCTTGGAGTACCAGTTATGCATCAATACTGCTTGCTGATTAGAGATATCTGCAAATTTTTCTGATGAGATACCATAAGGTTCCATATCTACATTCAAAAGTTTACGTACAGAGTTTCCGATAGCAATAGAACGTGTCATACTCATACCAAAAAGGGAAACCGCCTGAGCGACACTTTTGATCTCTTTACCAAAACAGTACAGCGGTGAGTTTGCTGCTTTTAAAAGGTTAGCTACGATCATAGGATCTTTATCAACGACATTTACCAGATCGTTGATACCTGCATCAGGGTCAGCACACACTTGCTGCATTTCAACAATGGTCTTTGGCAAAGCAGGAAGAGATTTAATACTTTCTACGAGAGATGTCTTCATCTATTTAGCACCTGTAATATTGATTTCATTTTTATTATTGTACCACTACTTTTTTATATCTAACTGATTAGAGTGTAAGGCCAACTCTTTTTTTAGAAACTCACCTGTGTATGAACCCAGTTCCTTATGCTTTTCAGCAAGCTCTTCAGGTGAACCGACACCGACGACCTTACCGCCTTTTGCACCTCCCTCAGGCCCCATATCGATAACATAATCGGCATTTTTGATCATATCCAGGTTATGCTCAATCACCAAGACAGAATTACCCAACTCCACAAAATGATGCAATACATCTGTTAAACGGTTTACATCGTCAAAATGCAGACCTGTCGTCGGTTCATCCAGGATATAAAGCGTCTTACCCGTGTCTTTCCGGCTAAGCTCTTTGGAGAGCTTGATACGCTGTGCTTCCCCGCCTGAAAGCGTGACTGCATTCTGTCCAAGGTTGATATAGCCCAATCCTACATCGTGCAAAGTTTGAAGCTTCGCTTTTATCTTAGGGATAGGTGCAAAGAATTCCAAAGCCTCTGTGACACTCATATTCAACACATCCGAGATGGACTTTCCTTTGTACAATATCTCAAGAGACTGCGGGTTATAACGCTGTCCATGACATGAATCACACTTGACCATGATATCAGGCAGGAAGTGCATCTCGATCTTGATCTCACCTTCTCCCTGACATTTCTCACAACGTCCGCCTTTGACATTGAAACTGAAACGTGACGCCGTATAACCCCGTATCTGTGCCTCTTTCGTCTTTGCAAAAAGGTTACGAAGTTCATCCATAACACCGGTATAGGTCGCCGGATTCGAACGCGGTGTCCTTCCGATCGGGCTTTGATCCAAAAAGATGACTTTATCAAGCTTTTCAAGACCATCAATCTCAACACCTTTTACCTTTTTGACCTTACGTGCATGATTGAGCAGTTCGCGAGCCACAGGCAGAAGTGTCTGAAGGATTAAAGAGGACTTTCCGCTTCCGCTCACACCGCTGACACAGACAAAGTTATGCAGAGGGATCTTTACAGAGGCATCCTCTATATTGTTGATCGTGACATTCTTGATCTCGATCCATTCCTCCTGAGGACGGCGGTAAAAGTATTCTATCTGTTTGCGTCCGTAGAGATAATCAGCCGTCAGAGTCTTTGCCTTGCTCATCTGTTTACGTGTTCCGGCAAAGACGACCTCTCCTCCGTATTTACCCGCACCCGGTCCTATATCGATAATATAGTCGGCATTTTCTATGGTCTCTTTATCGTGTTCGACGACAATAACAGTATTACCTTTCTCCTGCAATGAACGCAGTGTACGGATCAGCTTCAAAGTATCTCTCTCATGCAGACCGATACTTGGTTCATCCAGTACATACATCACCCCGGTAAGTCCACTTCCGATCTGTGATGCGATACGGATTCGCTGCGCTTCACCACCGCTGATCGAGCGTGCATCACGCGAAAGTGAGAGGTAACCCAAACCGACATCGTACAAAAAGAAAAGCCTCTCTTTGATCTCATTTAGTATCGGTTCACCGACCATCTGTGCCTGTGGTGAAAAATGGCTGAAGTTTTTCTCTTCATTGAAAAAGCTGTAGGTCTCCTCAATAGGCATTCGGATAAGCTCAAAGATCTTTTTGCCACTTACGTCGACAGCAAGACTCTCTTTGCGAAGACGATTACCGTCACATTTGGAGCAGACCTTCTCACTCATATAATCCTGAAGTTCTTTCTCGTCCTTGAACATATCATAAGCTATTTTAATGATCCCCGGCCAGATGCGCTTGATAGGATGGCCTTTCCACTCAAATTCGATCTCGTCGATACTTCCATGTAAAACAGCCTTCTTCTGGTGCTCCTCAAGCTCTGAAAAAGGTGTTGTTATGGAGATCTTTTCATGAGCACAAAACCCTTTGAGAAAAGTAAAGTAGTAACCCTTGTTAAAACCATACACAATCTTGACTGCACCCTTTTCAATACTCAGGTCCGGATCAATAATCTTGTCCGTATCAAGAGCATAACGGATCCCCAAACCATCACACTCAGTACAGGCTCCTTTAGGAGAGTTAAAAGAAAATGAGAGCGGTTCCAGCGGTTCAAAACTCACCTTACAGTCATGACAGGCAAGATGTTCACTGTAATGGACCATTTTCTCATCCAACCCCACTTCTTCATGATTAAGAACCTCTATTTCAAGTTCACCATAGGATTCCTTAAGTGCTTTCTCCACATCCTGTGCAATACGTTCTTTATTATCTTCTTTGATGACGATACGGTCAATGACTACTTTGATCGTGTGTTTCTTTGTCTTGGAGAGTTCGATCTCCTCATCAAGACGTACCATCACACCATCTATCATCGCTCTGACATACCCTTTAGCCGACAAGGAAGCCAAGAGATCAGAAAAGGTACCTTTTTTCTCACGGATCAACGGTGCCATGATGATGACCTTTGAGCCCATCGGAAGTTTGGCTACCTGTTCGATGATGTCTGATGCGTTCATCTGTGAAATCGGTTTGGAACAGATATGACAATGCTGCTCACCGACACGCGCAAAAAGCAGGCGAAGATAATCATATATCTCTGTAATCGTCCCTACAGTAGATCGTGGGTTTTTGGATGTCGTCTTCTGATCGATTGCAATAGCCGGAGTCAACCCCTCTATCTTATCGACTTCGGGTTTTCCGATCTTGTCCAGAAACTGTCTCGCATACGAAGAGAGTGATTCGATATAACGTCGTTGTCCCTCTGCATATAAGGTATCAAAAGCCAAGGTCGACTTTCCGCTTCCACTAAGGCCTGTACAGACAACAAGCTTGTTTTTTGGGATTTCCAAAGAGACATTTTTAAGGTTGTTCTCGCGCGCACCGGAAATTTTGATCATGATAAGAATGTCCTTGTTAATAGATATGATAAGACCAGAAGATAAAATGCCAGAAGCAGTCGTTTCTGAAGAACTGTTTGTGTCAGATGGTTCACATGGACACCGATAAAGACTCCCAACAAGGAGGCCGCACCGATCACCAATCCGTCAAGATAAGCGATCTGTCCTGCGATGGAAAGACTGATCAGTCCCGATATCGATGAAAACACGACAAAGAACAGACCGGCCGAGATCGCTTTTTTTAGCTCAAAATGCAAAAAACCGACCAGAATAGGCACTAACAATATAGACCCGCCCACACCGATGGAAATTGCGAAGACACCAATGACAGCACCGATCATAAAGAGTATTAAAGGGTGTGCTGAACGCGTCTCTTTATAAAGTGCCGGTTTATACGCCATGCGTGTCAGTGCAATGAGAATAAAACAGAGAAAGATATACTCCAGAGTCTGTGAAGACAGG
>JBFEWG010000043.1:0-13740 GCA_041546465.1 Sulfurimonadaceae bacterium | reverse complement strand
GGTGAGATGACGAACTACATCGCCCATCAGTGGAAACAGCCCTTGTCCACTATCTCTGCGATTGTACAGAACCTCCATGTACAAGAAGAGTTGGGTATTCTAGAGCATACGACGATCAAAGATGAATTCAGCAAGATAGAGGCACAGATAGCCCATATGTCACAGACAATGATCGACTTCAACAATTTCACAAAACCGGACCAACCCAAAGAAGACTTCAACATAGCAGCCGTCATACGGGAGAGTGCCGACATTATATCCCCTATGCTCACATCAAAAGGAATTGCGCTGCACCTTGAGATCTATAACGAGCATTCATCCGTGTTTGGTCAACGTAACCTTCTGACACATGTGTTATTGAACCTTATCAACAATGCCAAAGATGCTCTTTTATCACAAAAAACCGAAGATGCGAAAGTTATCATTCGGTTGGAGAAGAACGGGAAAGAACTTGAAGTATCCGATAATGGGACCGGGGTTGATTCATCGATCAAAGAGACCCTTTTTGAAGCCTACACCGGTACAAAAGGGAATCAAAACGGTGGTGTCGGTCTGCATATGTGTAAACGTATCGTCGAAGACACTTTCAGCGGAACGCTGACACTGGAGGAGAGCACCAAAGGAGCACGTTTTGTCATTCACTTCTAAAAACGCATCTTCTGAGCAATGATCTCCTCATTGTCTACATAGCGCTCGCATTGCTTGCCATCAAGCTCCAGGCAGATCTTCTGCCATAATGCAGTATGCCCATCGTTACTATGGCTTTTATTCAGTGCCAACATAACAGCATGGGCATATTCATGCGGTATCACCTCTTCAAGCATATACGCTTCACTCTCTCTGAAGCGTTTTTTGTTAAGATAAATCCTTATCTTCGAATCTTTATATTGTGTCAGTCCATACAACTGACTGCTGAAGCGGTCCGATACGATCAAAGGGATATCCATATCCAGCCCATAGTGTTTACGGATCAAAGCCAGAACCTCATTTTGCCTCTGGTTGATGGCTTCTTGTGTAATAGAAGAGAGCGGGCTCTGCTTAAAACGCCTACTCTCGGTCCAGTTATAGATGATATAGACCAAGGCAAAAAATGCAGCCAGTATAAAAAAGTACTCCAACTTTTTGATGAAGGCCATTGCTATTGCCAGTCTTTGAACTTGTCGCTTCGGTGTTTGTCTTTTTTATAACGTCTGTTGTTATTGCTCTGTTCAAGTTTGTTGGCACTGTGCAGAATCTCTTTGGCTATCTCATCGATACTTTTGTCGCTTGAAGCCATGCTCTTCATCTTCTTTACCAAGGCTTCCAGCTCTGTCAATTCACTCTTATACAGAGCAACAGGCTCAATTCTGTCAAGATACTTTGAGTTGTTCTCGATACGTTTGATATATTGTTCTTTAGTCGGTTCTTCACTTTTGGAGAGATAGGAGACGACACTCTTGAAAAAACGCTCAAGTAAACGGACGTAACGCAAACGCTGGGCATTTTCTATCTTTTTTTCAGAAGCCATATCTTTAACTGCTTTTTTTGTATAATTCTAACGTAATAAGTTTTTAGACTATCTGACGGAATTAAAATGAACAAAATCATAGTAAGCCTGCTTTTTTTTATCACCACTGCTTTTGCCGAAGTTATCAACCAGTATCCAAGTCAGGAACTTGTCGATTCAGGTATTAAGATAATCGACATACGTACACTGGGTGAATGGAGAGAGACAGGACTCATACAAGGTGCTATCCCTCTGACCTTCTTTGACATTTTTGGCAACTATAATATCCCTGTTTTTATGAATAAACTTCGATCTCACGTCAAAGAAGGGGAGAAGTTTGCCATTATCTGTCATGTCGGCAACCGTACTGCAATGCTTGCAGATTATCTGGACAAAGAAGAGCATATGCAGGTCATCAACCTGCTTGGCGGAATGGACTATGCGGCAAAAAAGGGTCTAAAGATGGTTCCTTATGAAGCGAAATAGATGCGAGTCAGAGCATTGACTGTACTTCGTGTCATCGCGGCACTATTGCTAAGGATCATCCTGGTCTTTTCCGTAATCGCGCTCTTGCTCTACGGCCTCTATCTTTTTCTTGACCTGATCCTAAACTGATACTATTCGCTGATCTCGACACCTTTGTCTTTTGCGATCTCGTTTAATAGGCCACCCATTTTTTTAGCCGCCGCTATCATCTCTTCATCACTGTGTTCTTGAAGGATCATTCTTGCGATCTCAGGTAGGACCTTCAGATAGACCTCTTTGGCATCATCATAGCTGAGCTTTCCTTCTTCTATATTACCTGCCGTCGAGTGCAGTACCATGGCTAGACCGAGAAAAAGTTCTTGGCTGTCAAGTTCGATACTTTCCGTGTTTTCCATATATTTTCCTTTAGGAACTAAGTTTGCTTGGCATTATACTAAAAAGGAGAGTCCATTGAAGCGTATAGATAACTTACCTTTGAGAATAAAGCTATATATCCTTCTTGGACTTGTTGTTATGGGGCTTACCCTCATCGGTGCTATTGGCTATCTCAATATGTACAAGATGAAAAAGAACATGGACTCTCTCTATTTTGGAAGCTATATACCAGTCACGGAGCTCAGCCGCATCCAAAACATCTACAATCGAGATATCAGCCTTGTCTTTCACCAGCTTAAAAACGGAAATATACTCCCTGTCGAAGCTGCGGAGAAAATTGCATTGAGCAGACAGGAGATACTCACTATCTGGACATCGTACATATCGCATTTCAAAAGGGACTATGAGCTCGATTATCTTCAGTATGCCAACCAGGAGTTGATCCATTCCAGTAATTATCTCAAACGGTTAAGTACGGCTATCTACGAACTTAATGAACAGAGCCTTGCTAAACTCTCCTCACAGATCCTTTCAAGAAATGTAACACATATGGACGAGGTCATTAACAAGATCATTGCTTATGAAAAAAAGATTGCCCAGTATGAACGCAAAAACTTTTTGAACACCTATGATGATACTATTTATCAACTCATTGCCATCCTGATCATCATCATTGCCGCAGCCGTAATGATCATCGCACCTATTTTTCAAAGTATTCAAAACAATGAACTCTCTTTGATTAACACGTCGAAAAAACTTCAGATTGCCAATAAACGACTTGAGACGGCATCCATTACAGATCCTTTAACAGAACTCTATAACCGACGTTACTTCAACCTTGTCTATAACAGAGAACTCACACGCTGTATTCGAGAACATCAAAGTATGGCCTTCATGATGCTTGATATCGACTATTTTAAAGGCTACAACGATTTTTATGGTCATCTTCAAGGGGATGCAACCCTTAAAATGGTCGCAAAGGTGATGAAAGACACCTTACAACGACCAGGAGATTATCTGTTCCGTCTTGGGGGTGAAGAGTTTGGTGTTTTAATCTCGAATATCTCTGAAGAGAATGCTTACCATATGGCAGAGAGACTACGACAAAATGTTTTTCAACAGAAGATCGAGCATAAACGAAGCAAAGCATCTGCTCATCTTTCAATATCCATTGGTCTTGTCGTCTTGCGTCCTGATCAGGAGATAGACCCTGAACGTATTATCAGCCGAGCCGATGAAAACCTCTATACCGCCAAAGAAGAAGGCAGGAACCGGGTCATACAGACCTGCCTGCAAAACTGTGACGAATTCGTCCATTCAGCGTGATCAACGCTTGAAACGAAACCCTTCTTTTTCAAAAAGCTGACGCAGCCGCTCTTTGCAATCACCCTGGAACTCCATGAACTCATCATTAAAGCTCCCTCCGCTGCCTAAAGACTTCTTCATTTTTTTCAATAAAGCTTCTGTCTCAGCTTTTTTTAGACATATCGGACCGATCAGTGTCACCGGTTTTCCGCGGCGCTTTTCAAATTTGAAGACCAGTTGATGCTTGGCCGGTTCCAGCAACTCTTTTTTCGAAAGCACTTTCTTGCCTTCGACAACATTCCATTCATCTTCAAAATTTGCTCCGATATTCAGATCAAGTTTTTTCCCTTTAGCCATCCATTTCTCCGATATAGGTAAAACGTTTTACCTCTTTTCCTTCAAACTCTACTGTTTCACTGAACATACTCAAGGGTCTTACCCATAAAGAGTGATCACCGTAAAGTGTCCTGTAAACGACCATCTCTTCTTCTGTCTCACTATGTCGTGCAATATCGATAACTTCATATAATGGCCCTTTGTAGTGCTGATACTTTCCGGCTTTCATTCTCAGAACAATCCTTTTAGAGGATTGGAAGATGCAGATTTAAAATCAAGATTTATTCCGTTTAGAGCATCCTGTTTCGAGTTCAAGAGTGAACTGACATCACCAAGGTCCGCACTGATCCCTTCATTTGAATTTCCAAACTTGTTCATCACACCTGATGTCAGATCTTTTTCAAATGTTTTAGCTGCTTTGGAGGCCATACTGCTTAGTCCCTTGGAAAGCTGTCTGTCAAGATCACTCTTGACGGAGATGGACGGCTCTTCGACTGCCCCGTTTATCTTGATATCGATATTGAACTGTGTAATCCCCTCTAAAAGGTCATTGACCAATCTTTGTGAAGGCATCTGCAAACTTGCTTTTTTAACTTGGACATGACTCTGTGCCTTGATCCTTCGATCGACTATCTCTCCATTAAGCACAGCATCTGTAAGCAACTCTTTCATTTCCAATGTCTGAACAGTCATCCCTGCACTCTTTGCTCCCTTGGCTTTCATATCAAAGCTTGTCTTGGCTTTATCATCACGTCTGTCATCGATAATATTTGCCACGATATGCTCATACGCTTTACCTTTGGCATCCGCTTTGATCACCATTGGTTTTTGATACAGTTTTTGATTACTTGAAAAGTCTCTCATATTAACTTTCAGGATATCCTCTTCAAATATAACATTGATGTCTGCGTTCTTTATAACGAACTCCGGAACATTTGAGAGGTTGGCATATTTTATCCAGCGCCCTTCTCCTCTAGACGGAGTAACCTCTTTTGCCTCATGACTACTTCCGTCATCAAGGTACGGCTTTAACATTTCATAATAGTAGAGTCCTTTTTTCATATAAGCCCCGACCTGATGATTGAGCAATGTTCCTATAAGGTTGGCTCCTCCGGATGCACTTAATGAGTACTTCTCTTTTAAACGTTTGATATCCTCAGCCGGCAGATTCTTTAGGGAACCGATACGTCTGTTCAGCGCTTTTTGATCAGCTGTGAACTCCTTTTGCAGATCTGCATATTTTGTTTTGAGCTTGGCGATCTTTGCCTTCAGATTATCAATATCCTGTTTGGCGGAGAGGATCTTTTGTACGTCAGCACCTTTAAGGCTTGTTTGCAAGGCCAAAGCATCTGCTTTGATCTCATCAACCTCTTTGGAAGACTTGAGTTCAGCTGACACCTTCTCCCATTTGGCTTGCGTTGCCTTGATATCCTTGCGCAGGGCCTGTGCTTCTTCAACGGACTTTAAACTCTCTTTAGCCAGGATATCATCAACGTTAGGAAGAGTAAACGGTGTCGCAGCAGCACTCTCTTTCTTATCGCTCTGTGCCTTACTCTCTTCTTGTTTCTCAACAGCTTTAGTACCATAAGGTTCAGCCGGACTCTGTCGTAAGACGCCAAATGCCAAAGCATCTACCTGAAGATCTTCAATCATCACTTTCTTTTCCACCAGCGCGGCAAAAGCAAGATCAAACCCGATAGAACCTATCTGAACAAGATTGTGCGTCAGCTGATCTTTATCCGCGACCTGCACGCCGGAAATCTCCACCTTAAGATCACTAAGACTTGAGCTGAAGTCATCAAT
Source organism: Sulfurimonadaceae bacterium (assembly GCA_041546465.1). Lineage (GTDB taxonomy): Bacteria > Campylobacterota > Campylobacteria > Campylobacterales > Sulfurimonadaceae. The sequence goes on along the minus strand of JBFEWG010000043.1, from coordinate 7,949 downwards.
ACTGACCTCGCTTTGCAGCGTGTATGAAAGTGACTTCTCAAGAGAGATCCTCGCAAGCGGATCAAAAAGAAAAACCATGAAAAGTACGATCAACGCCGTCAGACCACCAAATACACCAACTCCCCACCAGCGGAAAATAGAACTTGAACTCGCTTCTTCATTATAAAGCTTCATCCATCGTGTCAGTTTCCACTCGTTAAGCCGTTGTCCCAACTGGACACGATACAGTCTGACAAACCTGTTAAGAACCAGGTACATTGGAATGGCAAGCACTGCAGACACAATCAACGAACCTGTAACCAGCGTATAGTTAAACGAACTCCATCTAAACAGGGCTGAGTTATACAAGGTAGTAAAGAAAGCGTTTAGACTTTCGTGTGTCAATACGCTGTATCCGATTGATTCGAACAGAGGGTCAAAAAGATAACCTATCCCTCCAAAGACAACCGAAAAAAGAAGAAAAAGAGAAAAGTTCACATTAAGAATCAATGCCAGAAAAAGAAGGTCCAGCACAATAAGGGAACTGCTTGGCAAAAAACCTGCAAACATCGCCAAAACAATAGCACCTGTAAGTTGCCACGGTTTACCTGAAGAGTTTAACGCTTTAAAAAGTTTTCGTATAAAATTAAACATGCTGACCTTTCTTATGCATAAAATACTTTATTCTACACAACATTTTCTAAAAGGCATGTTTAAAATCTTATACTACTGTGTTACGAAGCCTTATACAAGCTTTTACTGAAAAAGAGTCATACGACTTTTTGGTGAAGATACGCAATGCCCTCTTCATCAAGTTTATCGGATACAACTTTGCCAAGGATAGGGTTTTTACAATGCAGGTTGTTATCATACAAGATGACATAGATCTCATCTCCTTGTTGTAAAAAGGTCTTTTCACCATAATGGGTATAGCGTGTCGCCCCTATACTGATAAGCATCTGTGAAGGATAATCACAGGCTTTCAGATATTCTGAGATATTTTCTAATGGACCGTTTTCTTCCTGATGATTAAGCTTATCCTTTATCCACTCAAGAAGCTTGTCGTAAAAATAGCTGTATCCCGATATCTCAACGTCCTCTCCATATCTGAAGACATCCCCGTTGCGGCGTAAGAAAGATGAGATACGCCAATTATCCAGCATCCCCCCTTGCTCAAACTTGTCCAATGGTACAAGGTTTTCACAGACACCCTTCGTATCAGCACCCCAGTTTTTCTTCTCTGATATCTTTTTGGCACCTTTTTTACGGATAGAACAATCATTATAAGGGCCAAAAGCGACAGGTTTTATCGCAGAGACTTTACCATCTTCATATTCCATGTCACATAAGAGTACGACTTCCGGTTCTGCCTGGACATTGTCCTCTACATCATGAAGTGCCTGCATAGTAGATGAGAGAGGGTACTCAGATAAAACACCCTTATTGGCATTTGGAAGATAAAAAGGAAAAATACCCTTGGGTGCATTTTCGTCATCGACTTTTACATTGATAAAGTCTTCGTCTTCGCCTGCCTGCTGAAGATGCAAAGCGAAATTGCCTGCTATCCCCAGACCGATAACATCTTTAAAATCCATTAGTGACCGTGTGCCTCGGCAAATTCTTCATATGTTCCTTTGAAGTCGATATAACTGCCATCTTCTTCAAGTCTGATGATACGTCCGGCAAATGCATCAAGCAACTCACGGTCATGTGATGTACAGATGACATTGCCTTTGAAGTTGTGAAGTGCCTCACCCAAGGCGACGATCGCTTCAAGGTCAAGGTGGTTGGTCGGTTCATCCAATACCAGGAAGTTTCCTTCTTCCAGCATCATCTTTGAAAGCATCATACGGTGTTTTTCACCCCCTGAAATACTCTTGACAGATTTCTCCTGCTGTTCACCGTTAAAAAGCATACGTCCCAGACAGTTACGGATCTCGGCAATGTCACGTTTAGGATCAAAGGCACGCAGCCAATCATACAATGTCCCGTCTCCGGAGATTGTCTCTACTGTATCCTGAGGGAAGTAAGACGGTTCGATAGTCGCACCCCATTTGACTTCACCTGTTGTCGGTTTCAACTCTTCCATGATAATTTTCAGAAGTGTCGTCTTACCGATACCATTTGGTCCGATGACCGCGATCTTCTCACCCGGTTCGATGCGTAAAGAAATACCATTAAGCAATGTTCCTTCACCTTCACCATAATCATGTGAGATATCGACAAGCTCCAAGGCTTCATCACCCATCTGACGTTTTGCTTTGAAAACGATACTCGGGTCGCGGCGTGAAGAAGGCTTGATATCTTCGATATTGATCTTCTCCAGCTGCTTCTGACGTGAAGTCGCCTGTTTTGCTTTTGATGCATTTGCCGAGAAACGACGGACAAAGGCTTCAAGCTCCGCTTTCTCTTTTTCTGCTTTGGAACGGTCAGCTTCCTGCTGTTTTGCCATAACGGTAGAGGCGATGTACCAATCATCATAATTCCCCGTGAACTGACGGATCTTCTGATAATCCACATCAAGGATGTTTGTAACGACAGAATTGATGAAGTGTCTATCGTGAGAGATGACTACCAATGTACCTTCGTGACGTTTCAATTCGTTCTCTAACCATCCGATCGTATCGATATCAAGGTTATTCGTAGGCTCATCCAGGAACAGCACTTCAGGTTTTGGGAAAAGTACCTGTGCCAGAAGAACCTTGATCTTTGTCGAAGACTCGACGGTCGACATCAGGTCATTATGGATCTCTGAGGGGATACCAAGGTTTTCAAGGATCTTTGTGATGTTGACATCATATTCATAAGTCGGGTCTTCTTCAACGCAGATCGTCTCAAGTTCAGCAAGACGTTCATTGGTCGCGTCATCTTCAAAATCACCGTTTACATACAGGTCTTCCTTCTCTTTGATCGCATCATAGAGACGTTTGTTCCCGTAAAGGACAGCATCCATCATCGTAAAGTCTTCAAAAGCGAACTGGTTTTGTCCCAAAACGCCCACCTTCAGACCTGAACCGATAGAGACATCTCCCTCATACTCCTTGATCTCTCCGGAAAGGATCTTCAAAAATGTTGTCTTACCTGCACCGTTGGCACCGATAAGTCCGTAACGTTTGTGCTGATCAAGCTTCAGATTAACATTGTCAAAAAGAACGCGAGAACCAAAACGCATCGTCAAATTAGTTACTGTAACCATATTTTTGCCTTAGTTAAAAGGCCTTATGCAAACTTGTTCCTGAAGTTTCTATAAGACCCTGTTTAATATTTTCGAAATTATAGCTAACAAGAGGTTAAGAGTGGTTTATATATTGGAATCCACCACGAGAAGGAAAAAAATGAGATTAAAGTTCAACAAACCATATGCCAGGGATACACTTTATACCTCGACTATCTTGTCATCAAGTGCATCCATACCGCTTTTATACTCTTTGGATTGCTGTGTTATAAAGTTGACTTTGAGGTTCCTGTATTGCTGTATCCCGGATAAAAGGTCTTCAAGCATGCTGTCATATCCGAAGAACTTCTCATAGCGTTCAAAGGCTTTTTTCAACGCAGTGTCAGGGACCTTGGCCTTGGCTGCCTGCTCGATCTGCGCCCAATAGGCTATTTTTATCATATGATAGATAGAGGGCTGTTTCGACTTGATCTTGGCAAATCTTTCCATGACCTGTTTCACTGCAGCCACATTGCCCACTGCCGCGTAGTTCTCTGCTTTTTCATAATAGTTCAAGAACTCTTCTTCTATGTCATTGGCGATCTTCGCATCCTCAAGATAGGGGTGCTCTTCGATCATGTTATAGACAGCTGAAAACTTTTTTTCTGCATAATACTGCATCGCTTCCGCATAGATGTTCGCTCTGCCTTTAAGGTTTTCGGCAAACTCTCTATGTGCCGGGAAATACGACAAGGTGTCACACAGTTTGACAGAGTCATAATAGCCGCCTTCATTAAAGGTGTCTTGTGTCTTGTCTTGAAACATATCTCCGATTTTCAGGAGATTTTCATACTCCTCAAGCTCTTCGATAAAAGAGTGTCCGCTTGCAAGTTTAAAGGCATTGAAATAGTCCTTTTCCTTCAGATGTTTTCGAAACAGTGTAAAGACATTACGATTGGTATAAAGGGTCTTGATGATAAGGTTTTTACCCGGTACTCCCATAAAAGGCTTGAAGAGTTGTTTGATCTTCTCCTCGCTTGATTTCTCATTGATAATCTTGCGAACAACAACCAAAACCTTGCGCCATTCCTCTTCCATCTTCTCATATTCTGGTGTCTCTTTCAGACTAGGATACTCGTCTGCAAGAGAATACGCCATCATGTATTTTTTATTGCGGATAGCATTTTGAAAGGTATTAAACAGGGTGAAGTCATTAAAAAGTTTCTGCACAATCAGACGTTTTTCCGACGAGGCAGTAAAACTTTTGAGCAGTTCTTTGGCCTCGGCGGTCTTATCTGAGCGTAAAAGGTTCTTTGCATGTTCATAAACGCGTGCAAACAGTTTCTCCAATGAGGCATATTCATCAGAGTAACATAGCAGTGGATTATCTTCGGCCATAGTGTAACAAGCATGAAAATCCTTCTCCTGCATTCGTTCAGTAAAAGCCTTGTTCTCTGAAGAGAGTTCATAGATCGGGATATGCCCGTTACTTAGACCAAAGATAAGCAGGTTTTTCTCATTGTCATACTGCATCTGCGTCACACCGGCAAGCTGTTTTAGAAAATCAATTTTTAAGAGCCTCTGCTCTTTAAGATGATACAGACCCACCATACCGCCGATACCGGCTACAAACAAAAAGTTCTCCTCTTTATCGATACATACTGCAGTAATATGAGAATCAAACTTCGGTAAACGTGCGATGACACTGGACTTTATGATATCCCATATAAGAACTGTCCCGTCCTTGTCTGTCGAGAGCAATCGCTGATCAGAGAGGAAAGTGACTGTGGTGACAGCAAACTGATGTGAGATAAGTTTATAATGGTTTTTTCGAAAGGAGCGGTTAAAGACCTTGATGACCTTGTCATACCCTGCCGTGGCCACCCAACGTCCTGTATCATTACTCGAGATCGCCAGGACTGCATCACTATGGTGCGAGAGCGTATCAACCTTTTTTCCAGTCGCGACACTCCACATATAAAGTCTGCCTTCCATGCCTCCTGTGATCAGATACTTGCTGTCCTGTGAAAAGGTCACTGTCTCGACCCCTCCGGGATGGTTGATGATCGAATGTATGAACTTGCGTGAATTTCGATCAAGTACAGAGACCTCTTTGAGGTCCTTGTTGTAAAAACTGAGATAGTTTCCATCAGGTGATATGGCCATATTGTTGACATAAGGAACAGTTGGCGGCAACTTGCTTTTAAAACCGTCTAATAACTTGAACTCCTCAAGATCAAAAATACGAAAGGAGTTCATCACATCAAGACAAGCCAGCTTACCATCATCCAATAACTGCATGGTATGCACACTGTCTTTGAGGTCAAACTGTCGACTGATTTTCATAGGAGCCTTTTAAACTATCCGCAACATCTTTTGAATTTTTTGCCACTGCCACAGGGACATAGATCATTTCGGGCAATCTTGGCTTCAAGCATCTCTCCTCTGTCATACTTCAATCTTCCGTTCTCACGTATGAAATAGGAGTGCTCTTTCATCACCTCTAACCGGTTGCTTTCTCTGTAGTATGCCATAAAAGTGACCTCGTAGTCACTCTCAGAGAGAATTTCAAGTCCCAACCACTCAATAGTGTGACTATTTATTACCTCTATATCGCTTTCATCCTGCAATGCGTCAGAACAGGTATCATAAAGGTACTGTCCGTTTTTGAGCACATAAGCACTGTAACGTGAACGCATCAACTCAACTGCTTTCTCAGGCAAGTGAGCCTTATCTATAAATCTACCGCAACACTCTTCAAACGAGAGTTCATTTCCGCATAAACAGGCTTTCATGTCCAACAGCATATCAAAAACTGTTTTGGACCCACCTAAACCGTTTTAGATTCTCAATATGTATCGGCCGTTTCTTTCTATTTTGCCACGTCGACAATAGCCTCTACGACACTCGGATCTTCCAGGGTTGTAATATCCTGTGTAATTGCTTCACCTTTTGCAATCGAACGTAAGATACGCCGCATGATCTTTCCTGAACGTGTCTTTGGAAGCCCGGGGACAAAGATAAAACGATCACATTTTGCAAAAGAACCGATCTCCTCTTTTAAGATCGCATTGATACCTTCAGCCATCGCATCTTCATCATCACTCGCCTCATTGTTTAAAATAACAAAGGCACATAATGACTCCCCTTTGATCTCATCAGGCTGCCCGATAACGGCTGATTCTGCCACATAAGATGCATTCCCGATACTGGCCTCGACCTCGGCCGAACCGATACGGTGTCCGGAAACATTGATGACATCATCCGTACGTCCTGTGATCGTGATGTAACCCTCTTCATCGACCATGGCACCGTCACCCGAGAAATAGACCGGTTTGCCATCTTTCTTGACATCTCCAAAATATGACTTTTTATACCGTTCCGGATCACCCCATACACCACGGATCATCGACGGCCAGGGTTTGGTAATACATAATAACCCCGTCTCACCCGGCGGTGTCGGATGACCGTTTTCATCTAAGACCTCAACCATCATACCCGGCACGGCAAAAGTCGCACAGCCAGGTATCGTCGGCGTAGCTCCCGGTAATGGCGAGATGACATGTCCTCCCGTCTCCGTCTGCCACCAGGTATCGACAATCGCACATCTTCCGTTGCCAACCTCCTCATAATACCACATCCAGGCCTCCGGATTAATAGGCTCTCCAACCGTACCCAGAATACGCAGACTGCTCAGGTCATACTTCTCAGGTTCATTGTTACCGACCTTATGAAGCATGCGTATTGCCGTAGGAGCTGTGTAAAACTGTGTGATCTTGAGTTCTTCGACCATCTTCCACCAACGGCCGGCATCCGGATACACCGGAACACCCTCATACATGACTGTCGTCGCACCGCAGGCTAATGGTCCATAAACAATATAGGTGTGTCCTGTAATCCATCCGACATCTGCCGTACACCAGTAAATGTCATCTTCTTTGATATCGAACACCCATTCCATCGTCATCTGTGCCCAAAGGATATAGCCTGCCTGGTTATGTTGAACCCCCTTTGGTTTTCCCGTACTGCCCGAGGTATAAAGAAGAAAAAGAGGATCCTCGCTTTGCATAACCTCTGGTTCACAGAGCTCTGACTGTCCCTCTATAAGATCATTATAGATCTCATCGCGTCCCTGGACGATCTCTATGGGTTCGTTATTTCTTTTCACAACCAGCACCTTTTCTATCGTCTCACACCCTTTTGACAATGCACTGTCGACAATAGGTTTGAGCATATAAGGCTTGCCTCTTCGATAGGCACCGTCTGCCGTGATCACCATCTTGGCATCGGCATCTTCTACCCGATCACGGATTGCATCGGCAGAAAACCCCCCGAACACTACGGAGTGAATTGCACCGATCCGAGCACAAGCCAGCATCACATAGGCAGCTTCAGGTATCATCGGCATGTAGATGACAATACGGTCACCTTTTTCTATATGGTAGTGATGACGTAAAAGATTGGCTGTTTTGTTGACACGTACGGACAACTCACCATAAGTGATCTTTTGAATATCGCCATGCTCTCCTTCGAAAAGAATAGCTGTCTTATCTTTTTTATCCCTGAGATGTCGGTCAATACATTGAACGGTGACATTGAGTTCACCTCCATCAAACCATTTATAAAAGGGAGCATCACTCTCGTCCAATACTTTATTATATGGCGTGATCCAATCTATCTTCTCTTTAGCATAACTATCCCAAAAGCCCTCATAATCAGTTGTTGCGAGGTTTTGAAGCTTCCAGTATTCATCCATGCTCTTGATATTGGCTTGTTGACTCAGTTCTTTACTGGGAAAAAACTTTGTATGTTCCAT
>JBFEWG010000153.1:0-4234 GCA_041546465.1 Sulfurimonadaceae bacterium | reverse complement strand
GATTTTTAAAATATTATCCATGATGTGATTCCTAAAAAATTAATTGTGGGTTTATAACACAGAGTATCTGATAGCTTATTGAAGCAAATCAATTACAGTACGTGGTAAAAGCTCATATTCAAGTAGATGAATACGGTTTTTAAAGGACTCGAATTCTTCGCCTTCAATACGGTGTAGCTCCTGTTGTGCGATGATGGAACCCCCGTCAAGCTCTTCACTGACCCAGTGCACAGAGATGCCTGCCGGCTTGTCAGGATTTTCATAACTCTGCTCGATTGCCTTGGCCCCTTTAAAATGCGGAAGCATGGATGGATGCAGATTGATGGCTTTGACATTATTGGTAAAGACAGGTGTCAATATTCTCATGAAACCGGCCAAGACGACAAGGTCAGGTTGGTAATAACTTATCCGGTTGACCAACTCCTGATCAAAGGCCTCTCTTGAATCATAGACCGTATGCTCTATGATATTGACAGGAATGTCATAAGGCTTGAGTTTGTCGATACCTTTAGCCTCTTTATTGTTGGTGATGGTCGCAACGACTTCTATGTCTTCGTGTTGATTGACCTCTTTGATGATCTGAAGCATATTGCTTCCTGCCCCGCTAAAGAGGATAAGTACCTTTTTTACAGACAAGATAGTCCCTTGATGATATCTTCGGGTGTAAGTGAATAAGAGTTCTTTTCAACAGATGCTGCACTCATGGTCTGGGCGAGAGAAGCCTGAATGGCAGCATCAATAGTAGAATATCCTTGTGCCAGTAAAGCAGCACATAGGCCGGTAAGGACATCACCACTGCCACCCTTGGCGAGAGCAGAAGTCCCATGTGGATTGATATAGAAGGTGTCTTGATGAGCTATGATCGTATTGGCACCTTTAAGGATGACGACGAGGTGAGGAAACTTCTCGTTAAAGCGCTTGATATATTTGAAACGCTCCTCTTGCAATTCATGTACAGTGATATTGGCGAGTCCTGTCATCTTTAATATATGAACGAATTCTTTAGGATGTGGTGTGATGATGAGTTCCCTATGTAAAAGGTCATAAAAAATAGAGTGATAAAAGATATCAGCATCGAGTACCATAGGGATGTTATGGGCCAAAACACGTGAGAGACGATCTCTTTGAAAGTCTCTACCCAGTCCCATTCCGCAAGCGATGGCACTGGTGTTGTCAGGGAGTGATCTGTCTTGCATGAGTGCATAGGGTAAAGCGGTGATTTTCTCACCGACGAGTGTTACCAGACCTGCACCATAGTTCAAGGCTGAGAGACCTGCGATAATGGATGCACCCTCTTTATCTCCATGAATGAGGCTGAGATGACCGAAACTTCCTTTGTGAGTGTTTTTCTTATCTCTGAAAGGAGGATGAAGGTCATTCTTGTCTAAAAGCTTCCAGTTTGATTCTGTTTCATATATCCCGCGGGCCAGACCGAGATCAATCTGTTCTATATGACCGACATTCTCCTTGGCCTTATCAGAAAACAGACCTCGTTTGAGTGCACCCATAGTGATTGTAATGTCTGCAAGAAAGGCATGTGGATAGAGGTGACCTTCCTTATTGAGACCAGAGGGCATGTCACAGGCAATTTTGATACCATGATAGCAGTTAAGCCGTTCAAGAAGTGTGCTGCTCTCCTGGTCCATCTCCCGTGAGAGTCCGGAACCAAAGAGTGCATCTACGATAATATCGGCATCTTCAAGTCCGTTGACTGGGTCAAGGCCAATGGCCTCAAGCCGTTTAAGCTGAAGCTTGCCGATTTCAGTCGAAGGTGGTTTGTGTAGATAGAGTCGGACATCAAAGCTAAGATGCAAAAGACGTGCAAGGGCAATGCCGTCGGCACCGTTATTCCCCGGACCGGAGACAATCAAGAGTGTCTTGGCAGATGCATAATGCGTTTTTATATATGCAGCCATACCATTGGCTGCGTGTTCCATAAGAAGATCTTCATTCATATGAAACGCTTCATAAGCACGCCTGTCTAAAGTATCAACCTCAAAATAAAGGTTTTGCATCATTAACCCCGTTCTGCCGTTTATATTCTCGAATTATAACAAAGGTTTGATCAATAAATTTTAATATGTCTTAGATTTAAATTTATTTCACTTATATATATAAATCTATTATAATGGGACATCGAAAAAAAAGGAATATGTATGGCTTTTTCAAAAGAGAAGCGTAAAGGAACGATCAGCGGGATCATCTTTGTAGCACTGGTAGCTGCTGCAGCGACATATATTTCAGAACTCGCACCTGTAGCCAAGATGGGTATCTCCCCTCTTGTCGTGGGTATTGTCATCGGTATCTTTTACGCCAATACACTACACAATAAATTTCCTTCAGAATGGGAGACAGGGATTGTCTTTTCAGGGAAGAAGATCTTACGGTTTGCTATTGTCTTTTATGGTTTTAGAATCACGTTTCAACAGATTGCCGAAGTGGGACTTCAAGGTTTTATGGTCTCGTTTCTGATGCTTTCATCGACGATGATTATTGGGGTTTGGATAGGTCAAAAAGTGTTCAAAATGGATAAAGACACTTCCATCCTTAATGCTTCAGGTGCTTCGGTATGTGGTGCAGCAGCAGTTTTGGCAACTGAACCTGTATTAAAAGCAGAAGAACATAAGGCTGCGATAGCCGTCTCCATGGTAGTTTTGTTTGGTACGATTTCCATGTTCTTGTACCCCGTTTTATACTCGACTATTATTGAGCCGGCAACGGGTTTCTTGCACATGGCACCATCGACCTTCGGTATCTATGTAGGCGGGACAATTCATGAGGTTGCCCAGGTCGTTGCAGTTCCGGCTTCTGTTCCTGTCCCTGTCGGTATGGAAGCTGAGTATAAGATGATGGCAGACTCTGCTGTTATTGTCAAAATGACCCGTGTTATCATGATTGCACCGATGCTGATTATCCTGGGACTGATTCTTTCATACAGTGCCAAAAAGTCGGGTGGTGAGGGCAGTAAACTTAAGCTTGTCATCCCTTGGTTCGCTGTTTATTTTATTGGGGTGGCGGGTATTAACTCTTTGATCCACGGATATACGTTGAGTGCTCCTGAAGAGACGGCGTCTATGATCAAGGCTATCATCGATGATATCAACATCATTGATACTTTTTTACTGACAATGGCCATGACAGCTTTGGGTATGGGAACGCGTTTTGCAAAGTTCAAAGGACTCGGACTTGCACCTGTATATACGGCAGGTAGTATGTTTATCTGGCTTGTTGTAGGTGGTTTCTTCATCACACAGTGGGTTGTTGCTACCTTTTAACAATAACAGAAATAGGCACATAATACTTCTATGTGCCCTTTTTGAACACCTTTATTGACACTACCTTTTAACACGAAATCCCTTGAAAAAATTGCACACTCTTTTTAATCAAAAATGATGTACAATTTCATATGTTAGTTGACCTCTCTGAACAGCACAAAAGTCATTATGAACGTAAGCGCGAACGCGAACGAAAAATTGCAGCCATGAGATCTGTGATATCGACGTGGTCAAAAGAAGAGATGAAGGTCTATGTCTATAACCACAATAAAGAATTTCCCTGTACTGATGCGGGAATGGCCGCGATACTTGAACGTTTTATTCATTCCAATGAGTTCCGTATTGAAACTATGTCCGAAGAGTTAAAACTCGGGTTTGACCTGGTACTTGCCATTGCACGTAACAACAGGATATCGTTAGAGACGGCAGAACTCATCAACGAATTTATCAAGACCTACAAAGAGGTAATTCAGTCTTATGACAGACAAGTCTCCCAGACTTATAAGTACAAACTGAAAAAAGCTTATGAGCAGAGTCTTGAGATCGTCGAGGCAAAGATGGCGATCGAACAAGAGATGCGTGTTAAATACTAAGGCTTATCTTCTTCGATATGAGAGTGCTTCCAAGAGGTGCTCTTTTGTTATTTCTTCGGCATCAGACAAGTCAGCTATCGTCCTTGAGACTTTCAGTACCTTGTTGACAGAACGAAAACTCAGTCCAAAGTTTTCGCTGGCCTGACGAAGTATCTTTTGAAGTTCAGGGGTAAGAACACAGAATCTCTTTATCTCTTCATCATCAAGTTTTCCGTTGGGTTTTGTCTGTTGCCGATTATTCTGGAGTTTTAAGGCTCCAAATACCTTGGCATGCATCTGAGCGGATGTAAGGCTTGCCTGATCATCACTTTGGCTTGGTTGCATCTGAACAGATATATCGATTCTGTCAAGAAAAGGTTCCGAAAG
>JBFEWG010000055.1:0-12325 GCA_041546465.1 Sulfurimonadaceae bacterium | reverse complement strand
CTCTATCTTGCTGAATTCATCTTTGATCGTCGTATGCTCTAGAATACCCAACTCTTCTTGTACATGGAGGTTCTGTACAATCGCAGAGATAGTGGACAAGGGCTGTTTCCACTGATGGGCGATGTAGTTCGTCATCTCACCCATGGCAGCCATCTTTGACTGTTGTCGCAAAAGTTCATCTTTTTTTCTGTTTTCCTGGACTTCCAAAGCGACTTTTGTTTTCAAATCGGTATTGAACTCCTGAAGCTGCTTGTCATATTTCAGACGAACAGATTCGATAAAGACGGCGATGACTGTCTCAATACCCAGACTGATGAACAAGACGATGAGCAGTACGGGGTCATAAGGGAGTTCAAGGGGACGAAATAGCTGAAAAAGGTACACGCCTGCGATAATCAAGAGAAGAAAGAATATCCAGTAACTTCCGATCTTGTGTCCTTTGAGCATGATGGCAAAAAGCGGAAAGTAGAAGAACCAGAAGAAACCTGTATTGGCTATTCCACCTTGAAATATAGTGGTAAAGTAGGTAATAAGCAAAACCATCAATATAATTGTACTGACATGATTGATATTTCGTTTGAGACGAAGATGGACAAAAGCAATGGCCAATAGGAGGATGTTGATGATATTGCTCCATGCAAATAGTATCAGGCCATGTTCGATATTAAGATAGGTAAAAAAGAAAAACACAGGTGTTGAGACCAGAATGATAAAGTTGATGATTATGATACGTTTACTGTCCCACAGTAATATTTCAGGCTCTTTTCCGGAGTGGAGAATATCATATAAAAAAGCGGATACTTTAGTCATGCTTCTTCTTTTGGTTTTATTATAATCATTGTATCATAAGTCTATGATATCAAAAAAATGCAGAGGTATTACATCAGAATATATAGTTTGTTTATAGTGATTTGTCTAAGCCTTCATGGGCAGATGCAAGCCATACCATTCGTACCGAAATCAGTGAACCCTGAAGATATAAAAGGTGTCAAGATACTCGATAGCAGGCTTGTAGAATTTGAAGCGTATGAGGGAATTGATTTCACAGGCATCTCTGACCTTGCTTATGATGGGGAAGGATTGCTTTATGCTTTAAGCGATAAGGGGTACCTGTTTCGACTCGAACTTTTACTGGATAAAGATAAGATAGGCCGTTTGGTGCTTAAAGGTGCCTATCGACTGAAGAATAAAGAGGGGAAACCGCTTTCAAAGAAACGACGTGATGCGGAAGGTTTAGACTTCTTTGAGGGTACATTGCTCATTTCGTTTGAGAGAAAACCAAAGGTGTCTCAGTTTGATCTCACCGGGGTAAAGATAAAAAACCTCTCCCTTCCACTTGTTTTGGAGGATATCAAGAACTATCAGGGGAAAAACAGTGCATTGGAGTCGGTTGTGATGCACCCTGACTTTGGTGTGATTACCGTACCCCAGCGTCCTTTAAAACATACAGATGACAAGTTCCATACCCTGTTCAGCCTTGAGAAAAGATGGCGTTTTAAAGCAGATGCGGATATAACAGCAATCGAGACGATGCCTGATGGAAGTCTTCTTGTCCTTGAACGGGAGTTTCGTCTTTTTGGTATGGGCCATACTGTCTGGCTTAAGAAAGTGCCTCTTAAAATATGTACAGGCGGTTTTTGTCAGGCTGAGACATTGGCAAAACTGGACAGTACGGATGGGTGGAAACTGGATAACTTTGAAGGATTGGTACGTATAGACAGAGATAGGTATCTGATGATAAGTGATGATAATGGCAGTTTCTTACAGAAGTGTATTGTCGTTTTATTTCAGGTGAAATAAGTCACGATGTACGTGCTGATCGTAGAAATCAGCACGATTGCTCTTCATGAGGTATATGATTAAAAGTTGTCATATTTCCAAAGTTGAAAATCATTCCAGAGCTTGGATACATCTTTCCCCTGCTCACGTGCTTTTTTCGCCCAGTAAGTACACTCTTTGTAGTCAGGCAGAACACCGTCGCCATGGCAGTAGATAAGAGCCAGGTTACTTTGTGCATCGGCATGACCCTGTTCCGCCAGGGGTTTCCATAAAGCCAAAGCGGCTTTGAAATCACCTTTTCCGATTGCTTCCCAGCCTTTTTCGTAATCTCCGGCATAAAGTGTCAACGTGATCAATAATAGAAAAAAGAGTTTGATGTGGTATCCTTTTTTTGCAGCGATTATAGCGACAAATCGTTAAGATGTAACTTTAGCTATCTGTCTCACAGTTTAAACTTTTCAAGCAGTATCATACAGGTCTCGATGTCAAAGCTAGCTACCGCTTGGGAGAGTTGTTCGGATATCTGATGAAACTCTTCTACCTGTGCAATCTCGTGACAACTCTGGAGAATCTGGGCAAAATGTTCAATGGCCTCCATATCCCCATCTTCTTTAGCACTCATTAGAGCATTAGGTAATTGCGGACATAAAGGAACATATTTTTTGATCTCGATACTTTTGATATCTGTTAGTATGTTCTGTTCTATTTTTTCATTGATTTCAGTTGAACACTCGAGGTAAGTACACAGTGCTTCCATCAATGTTTCAGCAGAGAGAGGTTTTTCCAAAAGCAGATCAAATATCTTATTCGCCTCATCCTTTTCGCTTATTATCACCGAGGCGGTTATGGCGATGACCGGGATATGATGCTTTTCCTTGATGATCCTGGTTGACTCATAACCGTCCATGATCGGCATCTTGATATCGGTGAGGACAAGGTCGACACTGTGCTGTTCGACAAGTTTCAAGGTCTCCTTTCCATCCTTGGCAATAAGCAGTTTGAACGGCATATCTTTAAGATACTCATATAGCAGAGATCTGTTAAGCTCGATATCATCAGCGATAATTATGGTGGCCGGTTCAAACGCAGCGGTTATTGTTCCGCCGCGTATTTCCGGATCTTGTGTCGATATCATGACATCTTTCAAAGTGACGGTAAAGGTTGAGCCTTTGTCTATTTCACTCTCAAGTGTGATCTCACCGTGCATTAGTTCAACCAGCTGCTTGACAATAGCCAGCCCCAGACCGGTTCCGCCATAGAGTTTGTTCTTTTGACCTCTCTGCTGTATAAAGGCACTAAATATACTCTCCTGCTGATCTTTAGGTATACCAATACCACTGTCTTCGACGGTAATACGAAGGTCAACATGTGAGTTCAAGGGGATGGCTTTGAAACTGACATGGACATGACCCTTATGGGTGAACTTTATGGCATTGTTGACTAGGTTGAACAGGATCTGACGCAGACGAACTTCATCAAGCATCAGTGAATAATCGATCGTTTTGTCAGTATCAATTTTAAACTCAATCCCTTGTGCCCGTGCTTTGAGCATAAAGATGGGATAGAGCTCATCTACAATGTCATGAAGCGAAGTCGGTGCAAGCTCTATATGCATCTTGCCGGCTTCAACCTTGGAGATATCCAGAATATCATTGATGATGCTAAGAAGGACCTTACCACTGTTTTTTACTGATTTCACATAGTTGAGATTCGTCGGGTCTTTCAGATTTTTTTCCAAGAGATCGGTAAAGCCGATGATGGCATTCATAGGGGTGCGTATCTCATGACTCATATTGGCAACAAACCTTGACTTTAATTCATTCGCTTCTTCTGCTTCGTGTTTGGCATCTTCAAGTTCACTGGTTCGAATGGCTACCAGGCTTTCAAGGTTTGTGTTGACAGACTGAAGTGCTTCTCGTGTTCGTATTAATTCCATGAAACGGTCTTCCATAAGAATGACCATCCTAGAGAGTACATACCATTCAAAGGCGACGAAAAAAGCGTGAAGGAAGACAATATCAAGACCGCACCCATAATTGAAGACAATGATAGAAGTGTCAAATAGTTGCACATTGGATGCTTGCAGGTAGTTAAAAAGAAGGTGATGAAGGATGATATAGACGGCACCGGCTGTTATGTTCTTCATATCCCTGTAGATAATCAAAAAGGAGAGAGCGACAAAAATATGAAAATGCATTTCCAGGCGTCCGCCGCTTTGCTGGATCATGATGATGGAAAAGGTCAGCAGTATGATGGCTGTCAGGTTTCTAAACACCTGGCTGCCTTTATAATTTCTATAGGCATACCAGCTTGTGAAAAAAAGGACAGCTCCACCGATCGTCCCAAGATAGAGTTCATCAAAAAGCAGTATGCCTCCAAGAGAGACAAGAAACCAGTGAAAAAGGATGAGTTTGAGCATAAACTTGTCGGAGCGTTCATACTCCTCTTGTCGTAAATGGGAGAACCTTGGTTTGTAAAAAAGCATACTGATCAGTTTATTCATGTATCAGTTCCTCTATATCTGATCGGATTTGTTCAAAGTCATAGGGATAGGCGGTATAGATAAATCGCAGCTGTTTGTGATCATCGTTTCTTTTGACGATGAAGAGATGAGCGGTATGGTCTATCTCATTCTCATCTATTAACGACTTTGAGAAGTAGATACTAAAGGTTTTGGTGTAGACCCGGATGACATCTTTATCTAAAAAGATCCCTTCAAAATCCTGATGAAAGGCTTTGGCAAAACTATCTGGCAGCGTTTTGTCTTCTCGCATAGAGATATCTATAAACTTGAGACCAAGATGCTTTTGTGTTTCGGCCGGGAGTTTAGCGTACCAGTTCCCCAGGGCTTCCAGTCTAGGTGTGCAGATATTTCTGCAACCTGCATAACCGAAGAAGACAAGTTCGATCTCATGTTGTTTGTCCAATATCCGTTCAAGGTCAAGCTCTTGATTAAGTTCTATTCGCGAAACACCTTTAGTAAAGAAGGTTGGCAGTATAACGGCAGCTATAGAGACAAGCAGAACAAGAAGAATCAGCAGTGAAGCCGTCAGTTTCTGCTTCATATCTATTTGTTGTATCTGTTCTTGATAGCGATGATGTCATCGATGTTATCAAGCAAAATTTCTATAAGCTTAGGCTCAAATGCTTTACCGCTTTCATTTTTCATATAATCAATGACCTCTTCAAGCGGCCATGCTTCTTTGTAGACCCTGTCATGACTAAGAGCGTCAAAGACATCGGCTACGGCAGTAATCCGTCCGCAGATTGAGATCTCCTCTCCTTTAAGTCCCCGCGGATATCCACTCCCATCCCATTTTTCATGGTGCTCATGCGATATGGTCGCAGCAATTTGCAAAAGTCTGTGAGTTGACTTTTTAAAGATCTCATAACCGATCACGGAATGCCTTCTCATCTCTTCAAACTCTTCATCACTTAATTTTCCAGGTTTTAGCAGAATGGAATCCGAAATAGCGACCTTACCGATGTCATGCATAGGACTTGCCATCTTAAGCATATTGACCTCTTTGTCATCCAGACCGTAGTGACGTGCCAGGAGTTCTGAATACAGAGCGACACGGTTGACATGATCACCGGTCTCTTTGGAACGGAGTTCACCCATCTCACCGAGGGTGTAGAGTATCTCTTTCTGCGAACTGATGATCCTCTCTTTTGCTTCGATCTGTTTGGTGATGTCAGTACGGACACTGATATATTCAATAATCTCGTCATGGTGATTCAAGATAGGGATGATGGTTGCTTCGACAAAATAAGCAGTGCCGTCTTTGGCTCGATTCTGTATCGTCCCTTTCCATATCTTTTTATTCATGATTGTGTTCCACATGTTTCTAAACGTCTCTTTGGGCTCATCCGGATGTCGTATGATACGGTGTGATTTTCCCAGGAGCTCTTCTTTTGAGTATTGGGAGATCTTGCAAAAGGGTTCATTGACATATGTGATGACACCGTTTGTATCAGTCTTTGATACAAGTGAACTGACATCAATCGCCTCTTTATACTGTTCTAAAAGGACATGCGATTCATCGACTTCGGTTTGAAGTTCTTTCTTTGCCAGATAGAGTTCGACATGGGTCTTGACACGGTGGATAAGCTCAAGTTGTTGAAATGGCTTGGTAATATAGTCTTGTCCCCCATGTTCGAAGCCTTTGTTGATATCTTCTGCGTTTGCATTGGCTGATAGAAATATAATGGGTATATTTGATGTTTTCGGATTTTCTCTGATCAGATCAGCAGTCTGGTAACCGTTTAGGCCCGGCATATTGATGTCAAGAAGGATCAGTGCGTACTCTTTTTTTTCAAGCTGCTGAATACCTGCTTCACCGCTGG
The DNA here is from genome assembly GCA_041546465.1 of Sulfurimonadaceae bacterium. GTDB lineage: Bacteria > Campylobacterota > Campylobacteria > Campylobacterales > Sulfurimonadaceae. Next base: position 6,199 of record JBFEWG010000055.1, on the reverse strand, counting down.
TAGCAAAGATGATATTAAATAACCCGGTTGTTTTGAGGACATTGGCAGCAAGCTGAATATTCTTCGGGTTGTCATCAATGATAAGGATATTGGTATTGTGGTCTTTATCCAGCATGTTGTTCCATATCAGGTATTAGAATTTATTATGATTATATCATAGCGTAAAATTAATTTTTGTAAGTCTACAATTTAAAAGTAGATAAACAGATTAAAAACTATTAAAATATAGTAATTTATAAAAAATCAGTATATTTATGATAAATTTGTGTGATGGTTATTTTTTAATCATTAAAATACTGCTTTTTTCAAAAATAATGTCATAATTCTTCTGTGTTAATTTACATAATTAACTTTTCATCTATCGGGGCACTGTTTTGTCAGCAAGGTAAGTCCCTTTTATTCAACTCCTTAAATGTAGCAGTATTTATGATTGTATGCTGCTACATATCCAAATATGATTCTATTATTCTGTCTTTATAAACCAACACAGCCGTTTTAGTTTTTACACTACAGAAAAAGAAATTACATATGATTAAATTTTAATCATTAAATCTAATTATTTGTATTTTTCGCATGTATAATTGTTCCCGTAAAGCATAACATTAGATAAGAGGTCATTGATCTCAAATAACATAAATAGATGGCTAGGGTTCCGACAGATCTGTCTGTGCTGGTCCGAGAGTCGTCGACCTAATTATATTAAGGTTACACGTAGGGATAAAAGCCCGGGAGAACAAATTTTTTGTTGTGTCTAAACTACATATTACCTAGGAGAAAGAAATGAAGTTAACTAAAATGAGTTTAATTGCAGGATTGCTATTGGGTGTAAACCTTTATGCAATTGATAATGTAGAAGTAAATGGGGATGCTAAGCTTTTTTACGGAACGCAAGGTGAGACTTTAAACGGTGACCCTGAGATTGACATCTTTGATAAAGATGCAAGTTATGCGGATGTCGGATTGCGTTTAGGTGTGACAGCAGATCTTAGCGAAGGTGTATCAGCTGGTGCTACATTTTTAGCAGTTTCAACACTTGGTCTTGAAAACAATCTGGTTTCAGGTGTATGGTCTGGAGCACATGAAGCACCAAATGGAGCAGTTGATGATGCTTCTTGGTTCTCAGATGCATGGATCGCAGGAACAGCAGGAAAGACAACGGCTAAAGTCGGTCGTCAGACACTTGAGACGCCACTGGTGTTTACTGAGACATGGTCAGTTGACTACAACTCGTTTGAAGGTGCTGTCGTTATCAATGAAGATATTCCGGATACAACGTTAGTCGGTGCTTATATCGGAAAGTCAAACGGTTTCTCAAGTGATATCAATACAAGTGCAAACATTGGAAGTCTTACATCAGCTGGCGGTAAATTCAACTCTTTTTATAATGGGTTATATATGGCCGGTGTGACAAACAACTCGTTCAAGCCATTAACGGCTCAGGCGTGGTACTATGATATGCAGACTTATTCAAAATCTTACTGGCTACAAGCTGATCTAGATATGGACGGTTTCATCGCCGGTGCACAATATACTAATATCAGTTATTCTGCGGCAGGTGATAAAGACAATACGGCCTATGGTCTTAAACTTGGTTATGCCATTCCGGATATGGTAACGATCACAGCAGCGTACTCTTCTGTAGATGATGATGCTGCAGGTAACTCTGACGAGAGTGCAAACGGTGTCGTTAACTTCGCGACAAATGGTCAAGGTGCGGGTGCTGCTTCGTCACTTTATACTGAGTTCTGGTGGTGGTTCAACACGGCAAGTCTTCCAGGTGCTGACACAATCGCCCTTACTTTCGAAGGAACTGCGGCAGATGTCGATCTTTTCCTAGGTCTATACAGCTCTGAGATCGAAGTTGGTGGTACAAAAGACGAGGTGGATGAGATCACGTTCACAGCATCGAAGTCTTATGGTCCACTGGACACGTCTATCGCTCTTATCTATGATAAGTTTGACACGAATGCAGCAAAAGGTACAGATTATATGAAAGACCTGACTACATTCCAACTTTACTTAACGTACAACTTCTAATATAGATAAGCACTATCTATACACCCCTTCTCTCGAAGGGGCTGCTCTTCTTATTCCAATACTTTTTCCAAAAGATATCTGCATATAGAAAACCTAAAAATGGTTAAAAATTAACCATAATTTGCATATTTATTATTCTGTTTTTATATATAATTATCTGTAGAAAACATGACATGAGGTTTTAGAACCTCAAATGCAATTAAATGATGACTAGGGTTCCGACAGATACTCTGTGCCTGGACCGAGAGTTGTCGACCTCTTGAATAGGGGGTTACACGGAGGGATAAAAGCCCGGGAGATTTTATAACCTCTTGCCGTGTTTTAACCTAAACTATTCAGGAGTATCTAATGAAACATCTCTTCCAATCTACATCAAAACTATTAGTTGCCACATCATTGGTTATGAGTCTTGGCGCATCATCGCTTATGGCAGAAGTCAAGGACAAGTTCGAAGTATCATGGACGATCTATGTCGGCTGGATGCCTTGGGATTATGCTCAGCAAAAGGGTATTGTCGACAAATGGGCAAAAAAATACGGTATTGAGATCGATCTGGTACAGGTCAATGACTATATCGAATCAATCAATCAATACACAAACGGTAAATTTGACGGTTGTCTAATGACCAACATGGATGCACTGACTATTCCTGCAGCAAGTGGTGTAGATTCTACGGCTCTGATTATGGGTGATTATTCTAATGGTAACGACGGTATTATTCTTAAAGACAAGAAGAAGCTAAGCGATATCAAAGGGCAAAAAGTAAATCTTGTTGAGCTTTCTGTGTCACATTATCTACTGGCTCGCGGTTTAGAGTCTGTCGGTATGAGCGAACGTGATGTCAAAGTCGTTAATACTTCAGATGCCGATATGGTTGCAGCGTACAGTTCAGATGAGGTCACAGCGATGACAACATGGAACCCTCAACTAAGCGAGATCCTTTCAAATAACAAAAGTGCCAACCTTGTCTTCGATTCGAGCAAGACGCCTGGTGAGATCATTGATATGCTTGTGGTAAACACAGAGACCTTGAAAGACAACCCTAAACTTGCAAAAGCATTGACCGGTGCATGGTTTGAGGTTATGGCATTGATGAAAAAAGGTGACGAAAAAGCTCTGACATTCATGGCGGAGGCATCAGGTACGGATCTGGCAGGATACAAAAGTCAGCTTGACTCTACGATGATGTTCTATGATGCAAGTGAAGCGGTAAAGTTTGCCGTAAGTGATGAACTTCCGGCAACGATGAAAAAAGTAAGTGAGTTCTCATTTGATCACGGTATCCTTGGTGAAGGTGCACCTGATGCCGAGTTTATCGGTATGGAGTTTCCAGGAGGTAAGACCTTTGGTGATACAAACAACATCAAGCTTCGTTTCATTGACACGTATGTGAAAATGGCTGCCGAGGGGAAACTGTAAGGTATCCCTATGAAACGATTAATGAACTTTCGACCGTCAAAAGCGACGGCAATTCTATTAGGACTACTGCCGTTCCTTATTGTCGGTATGTTCTATATCGTGGCATCAGATCTGCGTCTTGCAGAAAACCCGAGCGATAAGCTATTGCCTTCACTGGCAAGCTTTGGCGAGGCGATCGACAAGATGGCTTTTACACCGAGTAAACGCACTGGCGAATTTCTTTTTGTGGAAGACACTTCTGCGTCGTTGAAGCGTTTGGGACTCGGGATACTCATAAGTGCTGTATTGGCAATGCTTATCGGTATCCCTTTGGGATTCATCCCCTTTGTAAGGGCAGGTTTCTCACCTTTTGTGGCAGCTTTTTCCATGGTCCCACCAATGGCCATACTGCCTATATTATTCATTGTGTTCGGTATGGGTGAGTTGGCCAAAGTCGCATTGATAGTCATCGGGGTCACCCCTTTGATCGTACGAGACTTGCAGCAGCGAGTATCCGAGATCCCTGCTGAACAGTTGATCAAGGCACAGACGCTTGGCGGTTCGACCTGGAGCATCGTCATACGTATTATCCTGCCGCAGATCTTTCCGCGTCTTCTTGACTCTGTGCGTCTGACGTTGGGAACGGCATGGATCTTTTTGATCTCGGCTGAAGCTATTGCGGCAACAGAAGGACTGGGTTATCGTATCTTCCTGGTACGTCGTTATATGTCGATGGACATTATCCTGCCTTATGTCGCATGGATCACGTTCCTGGCTTTTCTGTTTGATTATCTTCTGAAGAAGCTGACTTACAAGCTGTTCCCTTGGTACAGCGGTGCAAAGGAGCATGCATGAGCCTGATCACGATTAAGAATTTATGGAAAACATATGGTGACAATGTGGTGCTTGAAAGAATCTCGCTTAATATCGAAGAGGGGGAATTCTGTACGCTTGTGGGACCGTCAGGATGCGGAAAGACAACTTTTTTAAAGATGCTTTTGGGTCAGGAGACACCTTCAAGAGGGACGTTTCTGCTTGACGATGAGCCTTTTCCCGAGGAACCGAGCCTGGAACGTGGCATAGTCTTTCAGCGCTATTCCGTATTTGAGCACTTGAGTGTTTTGGGAAATGTGATGCTTGCCATGGAGCTGAAAGAATCGGGCTTTTTCGGAAGACTCTTTGGAGAAAAACGAAAAGCTGCCAAGGCCACAGCGATGGAGATGCTTGAGTCTGTCGGGCTTAAAGATGCCGCACATAAGTATCCAAGCGAGCTTTCAGGAGGGATGCAACAGCGACTTTCCATCGCCCAGTCTCTGGTGAATAAACCGAAGATACTTCTGCTTGACGAGCCTTTCGGTGCGCTAGATCCGGGCATACGTTCAGATATGCATATGCTGATTCTGGATCTATGGAAGAAGAACAACCTGACTGTGGTCATGGTCACCCATGACCTTCATGAGAGTTTTTATCTGGGAAGCCGTCTTCTTGTCTTTGATAAGGTACGGCATGACGAGCAGGCTCCCAATGCCTATGGTGCGTGTATTACCTACGATATACCTGTCGGCGAGGAAGGAACCATCATGACCAAAGTAGATAAATCAAAAAAAGAAGGAAAAACAGCATAATGATTACAGAACATAAAAATATTAAACCGGAGAGTATTCTACTCGACGAAGTCTTACCCGGAGGTGCCCGTTGGTCGAAGATCATCAAACGCGGTGATAAACTCCGTATTTCGACTGAAGACGGACTGGGCTCATTATCGGCGATGTTTTACAACGCGGACAATACGGCAGAGCGGTTTAACTCTGCAGATACGGTAAAACTGCAGCATAATGCCTATTTCTGTAAAGGGAGAGTCTTCTATTCGGAGCTTGGCCGCGTGCTTTTCTCTATTACCGAAGATACGACGGATGGCCTCTTTGATGCGATTGCAGGTATCAGTAATCCGCGTATTGTCAAAAAGAATTTTGGTGAAGGTGATTTCGAACACATCCGAAACCGTTACTACAAAAGCGACAGAGAGAATTTTCTGGTCGAACTGGGTAAATACGGTATGGGAAAACGTGACATGATCCAGGCGATCAACTTTTTTAGAAGAGTCGATGTCAAAGATGAGAGCCGACTTGAACTTTCAGATAAGCGTGCCGAACCGGGCAGTTACATCGAGTTACGCGCCGAGATGAATGTCTTACTTTTGCTTTCAAACACACCTCATGTTATGGAAGAGGGTGAGTACAACCCCAGTGATGTCCAGTTGACACTGTATAAAGCAGCACCGGTGACAGAAGATGACTACTGTATGAACTTCAGTATACAGTCACAACGTGCTTTTATCAACAATGCACGCTATTTTGCCTAAGGAGAAACAATGAGCAGAGATATTAAGAACGCAATATATAATGAGAAAGTAGCCGCCGGAGTGCCATGGAGCCATGTGGTCAAAAAAGGCCAGACGCTGCGTATAGTCGACCTTGAAGGGTGTCAGGCTGTTGATACACTTTTTTACAATGCGAATGATCATGAAGAACGTTATTCTGCCAATGATACGGTGAGAGAACAGGGAAGCATCTTTGTCACAACGGGTACGAAACTGATCTCTACTGATGATAATGTGATGATGGAGATCACGGCTGATACCTGTGGTAATCATGATACATTAGGCGGTCACTGCAGTGCGGAGAGTAATACGGTCAGGTACGGTCATGACAGAAAGTACATGCACAGCTGTCGTGACAACTATCTTTTCGAGATCGGTGAGTTG
>JBFEWG010000107.1:0-6850 GCA_041546465.1 Sulfurimonadaceae bacterium | reverse complement strand
GGAAAATTTAGGATTAAGCGTTATAATTTCATCATCAAAAAACCCCTTTACATATTTGTAACCAAGGAAAACAATGAATAAGCACCTACAACAGCTGGTTGATTTGTCAAAAATCGATAAAGAGATCGATTCTTTTGAGCCAAAAATCGAAGAAGCAAATCACAAATACGAGACTGTGCTTGCGACAAAAGAGAGTATTGAGCGACAAATCTCTAGTCTAGAAGAAGAGATCCAACAGGAACAACTGAAAAAACAAAAAAATGAACTTCATCTTGCAGAGTTGACAGAGAAGTTGACTGAAAATGCAAAGAAAAGTGCTGAGATCAAGACTGAGCGTGAGATGAAATCTCTTCAACTTGAAGAAGAGATCGCGAAAGAGCAAGTCGATTTTGCCAACGAAGAGATCGCACGTCTGGAAAAAGTGATTGAAACTAAAGAGGGTCTGATCGAAGATCAAAAAAGTGCAATCACTGAAGCTGAAGAGAAGACGGTAGCCGTCAAAGCAGAAGTTGATGCGGTTCTTGAAGAGATTAATGCCGAGCGTCAAAAAGTATTTGTCAAAAAAGACAAGCTTATCTCTGACATGAATCAAAAAGGTCTTTCGTTTTATCAAAAGATCCGCCGCTGGGCAAAAAATACGACAGCGGTTCCAGTAAAGAACCAAGCATGTTACGGTTGTTTCCTGACAATCAATGACAAGACCTATGCAGATGTCATCAAAGGTGAAGAGATCACGACGTGTCCTCATTGTGGACGTATCTTGTACATCGAAAACGACGAAGAGCAAACAGCATAACAATAAAACACCCTTCTTGGGTTGTTAATTCAGCGAGGGAGTACCCTTGAGACACATGTTTACCACCATCTATTTTATCTTGGCAGTGGCTTTATATATAGTCGCTATTCCCCTTATCCTTTATCTTTCGTTTAAATCAAAGTATAAGCAATCTTTGCCTGCACGATTTTTTTTACAGCGTACACCACGCTTCAGTAAAGAGGGAATCTGGTTTCATACCTGTAGTCTTGGCGAAGCAAAGGCACTGGCTCCTTTAATCGAAAATGTTTCCAAAGCACCGGTCAATATATCAGTCATTACACATACCGGTTTTTCAGCGGCATCCACCTATACAAATGCTGCTGTACGATATCTTCCTTATGAGATATTCTTACCGTTTTGGCAGAACAGGCAGCGATTGCTGATCGTTCTGGAAGCGGAGCTTTGGTACATGCTGTTTTTAGTCGCTGTTAAAAAAGGGACGAAGACGGTCTTGTTAAATGCACGTATCTCGGAAAGGAGCTATCCTAAATATCTGAAGATGAAATGGTTTTACAGCAGGCTCTTCAACTATGTTGACCTGATCTATGTCCAAAGTGATGTTGATAAGCAGAGGTTCTTGTCTCTTGGAGCAAAAAATATCAAGGTGATCGGAAATATCAAATTAGCTCAAAAGATTACATCGACACAGCAGTATGATAAACCGAAGGGACTGACTATTGTCGGCGGAAGCACACATGAAGGTGAAGAGAAGATTATTCTTGATGCCTTCCTTGCATTCAAAAAAGTGCATAAAGAGGAACTTCATCTTCTGATCGTTCCCCGTCATCCTGAGCGTTTTGAAGCGGTTGCGAAGATGATGAAGACATGTGCTGAAGATAACGGCTTACATTTTTCACGTTTTTCCGAGAGTACCCGATTGGATACCGATTTGATCCTGGTGGATAAAATGGGTGAGCTTAATAATATCTATGCTGTGAGTGATATTGCTGTCCTGGGTGGTGCGTTTGCACCTATAGGGGGACATAATCCGCTTGAACCTGTCGCTTTTAATGTAAGATCATCTCAGGTAAACAGATTTTTAATCAGCAGGAGCTTTTTAAATACGTTAAGCATGCACAGCTGGTTGAAGTAGAAGATCTGGCGGAGGCTTTTAGCAAGGCGCTTGAGATGCCATCATCACATGTTGATGAAAAAGTGGATCTTGATGAAATCAATAAACTAATCAAGGAATATGATTATGAGTAAAGTAGCAGAAGATAAGGCTTACAAAGTACTGGCTGAACAAGAGGGAATATCCAATTCCAAAGCCAAAGAACTGATTGACAAAGGACTGGTCTATGTGGGCAACCGCAAGGTCGTTATTGCCCGCGGCAATGTCTCTCTTAAGACGAAGTTTCGTATCGAAAAGATAGAAAAAGTAAAAGTGATCTATGAGAACAATGATATGATCGTTGTCGACAAACCGGCATTTTTAAGCTCGGAAGAGATCGAAAAACAGTTCAAAGGAGCACGGCTTCTCCATCGCCTGGACAGAGAGACATCCGGTGTTCTTGTCCTGTGCAAGGATGAAGAGTTCAGACTGAAAGCCATTGAAGAGTTTAAGCATGACAGGGTTTATAAAGAGTATATCGCCTGGGTAGACGGTGATGTCATCGAAGAGTTTGAGATCGATAAACCTATTCTGACAGAAAAACATCATAACAAGGCGAAGTCAAAGATATCTGCTTCAAAAGGAAAGCCCGCACGTACGGAAGTCTTTCCCTTGATGGTTGTCAACCATAAATCAAAGATCAAACTGGTCATCCATCAGGGTCGAACCCACCAGATCCGTGTGCATCTGCGAAGTGAGAACCTCCCAATCATCGGTGATGAGCTATACGGAGGACGCCGTGCCAAACGTATGATGCTGCATGCGCATAAGATGAGACTTCTTGATAAAGAGTTTGTCTCACCTGAGCCGAAAGAGTATAAGCATATTGGTGGCGGAGATTAAATCTTCATCACAATATAGTACTATATAGACCTTCCAACTTGTACAATTAGAGTCAGTCCATTTCTTATGTAAAGGAAATAATATGCGCGAATTATCACTCAAGGGGAGGGTGTTTCCTTCAGATCTAAATCATCATGGTAGTGTTTTCGGCGGTTGGATCATGTCCAAGATGGATAAGGCATGCAGTATAGCAGTAGAAAGTATTATTCGAGGCAAAGCAGTTACGGTACATGTATCAGAGATTAATTTCAAAAAACCGGTACAAAATGGAAATATATTTATTATCTATACAGAGATTGTAGCTTTGGGTAGAAGCTCTATCACCATTGACGTAGACATGAGTGTGGTTGACCATATTACCGCAGAAGAGAAGGATGTGACATCGGCACAGTTTAAATTTGTCGCTATTGACGAGGATGGCAACAGTATACCTCTGGGTGCCGTATTGCGTCCAAATCTTCCTGAATATATACAGGCCCTTTTAAAAAGTGACATCTAATAACCCATTGAAAACTTTTTAGTGACACTAAAGTAAGCTTTAACTATAATTTCACCCAATTAACCAGTATGCAAAATAGGAAATAAATCATGTTTGATACACTTACCTCGTCATTCACCTCGGCCATTAAAAAGATCCGTTTTCATGATGACGAAAAAGCACTGAAAAAAGCACTGACGGAGTTAAAGAAAAACCTTCTTAAAGCAGATGTTAACCATAAGGTAGTCAAACAACTATTATCGGATGTAGAGATTGATGTCAAACAGGCAGGTATAGGTAAAGACCAGTTCTTACATGCGATGCAGACACGACTGCATGAATTGCTCTTAGTACCTGGCCATCAGGGGTTTGTTTTTGCATCCAAACCGCCGACCACGATATTGATGATGGGTCTTCAAGGATCTGGTAAGACAACGACAACGGGTAAACTTGCATACTATTTGAAATCAAAACAGAAAAAAGTCCTTGTAGCTGCGGCTGACCTTCAGCGTATGGCAGCGGTTGAACAGCTAAAGCAGGTCGGTGCTTCTGTTGAAGTTGATGTGTATGCTGATGAAAATGAAAAAGATCCGGTAAAGATTGCAAAAGCAGCGATGAAAAAAGCCGAAGAAGGGCTTTATGATGTCCTTTTAATAGATACAGCAGGTCGTTTGGCAATTGATGAAGAGCTGATGAGCGAATTGAAGTCGGTAAAAGATGCGGTCGATCCGGATGAAGTCTTTTACGTAGCGGACTCTTTGACCGGTCAGGACTCTGTTCGCACGGCATCAAGTTTTAATGAACAGATCGGTATCGACGGGGTTATCTTGTCCAAATATGACGGTGACTCCAAAGGCGGTGTGGCTCTGGGTATTGCTTCTCAGGTACAGGTTCCGCTTCGTTTTATCGGTAATGGTGAGAAGATGGCAGACCTTGAGGTGTTCTTGCCAGATCGTATCGTTAACCGTCTGATGGGTTATGGTGATATCGAGGGATTGGCTGAGAAGACAGCTAACGTTATCGATGAGAAAAAAGCCAAAGAGATGACCAAGAAGATCAAGAAGGGTCAGTTTAATTTTAACGACTTTCTTGATCAGATGGAGAGCATGAAGAAGATGGGTAGCATGAAATCACTCATCGGAATGATGCCGGGTATGGGTGCAATGGGTGATGCATTGAAGAACTTCGACCTTGAGAACTCCAGTGAATTGAAGAATATCAAGGCGATGGTATCCTCGATGACACCCAAAGAGCGTGAGAACCCTGACCTTTTGAACAACTCAAGAAAACAGCGTATCGCAAAGGGTTGCGGTATGGATGCCATGGACGTCAACCGTGTGTTGAAGCAGTTCAAGAATGCATCGAAGATGGCCAAGAAATTCTCGGGTAAAAAAGGGATGCAAGACCTTCAAAACATGATGAGCCAGATGCAAGGCGGCAAGATGGGCGGTCTGCCAAGATAAGTAAAGAGAAGAATTCAAGATGAATAATGCCGTGCAGAACAATGCCCTGATCTTGAATGAACTTGAAAAGTCTAAAAAACTTCCTCAAATTGATATTCAACACCACCTTGTCTTTGAGAAGGGTGAGAACAACTTTGATACTTCCCGTTTTTTTTATTTTATCGTTTCAGGCAAGATAAAAGTCTCCGAGATCAATCTTGAAAATGGTCATGAACAGACTTTATACCTTTTAAGCAGTGGTGACATGTTTGAAGTCACGACACTGCTGGATAACAAACCTCATGACTATATGATCAATGTACTGGAACGCAGTGAAGTCATTGCGGTACCGCTGGAGTCTGTACGTGAACTTTTACATCAGGACCCAAACTTTCAAAGTTTCTTTTTCCCTTATGTCGCAGAACAGTTGCGTGCAATGGAGAATCTGGCAGTTGATCTCTCGCTTTACAGTGTATATCAGCGTATAATTCGCCTTTTTGCACGTTTTGTTGATAACTCCGAATCAAAACCAAACCTCAAATTGCTTGAAAACTTCTCTCATGAAGAGATCGCTTCCATGGTCGGTTCTGTTCGTAAGGTTGTCAACAGAGCACTGCAAAAGCTAAAGAGAGAAGGTGTTATCGACCTTTCGAGAAAACAGCTAAAACTTACAAACCTTCAAAAGCTTCTGGAGAAATTGGATTTTTAGCCACTTAAGTGGCAGAACTTATTTTTTTTCTTTTTTATAATACTTCCTGAAATTAAAACAAATGTATCTTGCTAAGGTACTTAAAGGAGTATATGATGTTAATAACACGTTTTGATCCATTCAGAGAGTTAAGAGACTTGGAAAATCGTTTTCTAAGCAACTACTCGAAAGCGGCTGTTCAAGAAGACAGTATCACTATGTTTTCGCCAAGTGTGAACACGAGAGAAGGAGAGTTCGCCTACCATTTGGATATAGATCTTCCTGGTGTTAAAAAAGAGGATATCAAGGTTGATATCAAAGAGGGAAGACTGACTATTTCAGGTGAGCGTAACTTCAAAGATGAGGTGAAGGAAGAGGATTATTATAAAGTCGAGACAAGCTTCGGAAAATTCACGCGCAGTTTTGAACTTCCGGAAAATATCGATGTCGAGAACATTGAAGCAAGCAGCGAAAACGGTGTCCTGGAAGTGATAATCCCTAAGCTTGAAAAAGTTGATAACGTCAAGACGATTGCCGTCAAATAAATTTTTATCTTACAAAAAGACGGCATGCCTTAAAATCTAAACATATATAATATAGCAGTGTCGTCTTCATTTTTTGCTATTGAATCTATTTATCAGCATTTTCGTTCATTCAGCACTGCTTGAAAGAACGAAAGTGTTTTCTATATTACAGTTATCGATGATATCTACAATATCTCCCAGTTTAATCAAAATCAAACTTTATATTGACAGGTGAAAGAACATTGTTTACAATACGTAGGATTAATTAAAGGATACAATGTGAAGAAGACAATAATCAGTCTATTGATAACGATGACCGTTTTTACAGCCTGCTCACAAAAAGAGTTTAGCGATGGTGCTAATGATATCGGAAATGATGTTGGAAATTTCGGTAAGGAACTTTTCAAAGTCAGGAAGTAGATGTTTTGATTAGCAAAGGTGGGATTCCTTTGCTTTTTACTTAATCTGTGCTATACTTTCAGTTCAATTTTACATTTTCTTAAAAAGTACCTCTATGATAAGAAAATGAAAGTAATCCAGTACAAAGCTTAAAGTGAAGATCTTAAGGATTTTGACTTTAACCTTTTGTGCCGGTTACATGTGACGTCTGCATGAAGACGGTAAGAGGAAAGTTTAAATGAAAGTCATAGACTTTATCTTCAAATTTACTTTCTCCCCTTGCTTTTTTGATATTGACTCAGATGTAACCAGCAGCAAATGACATGACTGAAAAAAGGTTTTACGTAGAACTTTTTTTTAAGGTTTGGTCATTTATCAATGGGTAAAATATTTTATTTAAGGAAGAATATGACAGTAATTCGTCTAACTCGTATGGGTCGTAAAAAACAACCTTTCTACCGTATCGTAGTAACAGATTCTCGTAAGCGTCGTGATGGTGGTTGGATTGAGAAAATTGGACACTATAATCCAATGGTTTCTCCAGCTGT
>JBFEWG010000101.1:0-7547 GCA_041546465.1 Sulfurimonadaceae bacterium | reverse complement strand
GATGAGACACTGGAATACCTTGCGGAGCTTAATAAGAGTAAAGAGATATGGATAGAGTTTGGGATTCAGTCTATTTATGATGAGACACTGGAACGCATTAATCGCGGTCATGACAGTGCCAACGTCAAAGCACTTATCCAGAAGTCAAAGGCCCTTGGCCTAAACGTCTGTGGGCACCTTATCTTCGGTCTTCCAGGAGAAGACAAGGAGATGATGCTTGAAACAGCAAAGAAGGCATATGAGTGGGGTATCGATTCTGTGAAGTACCATCCTCTGTATGTCGTAAAAAGAACAGCTTTGGCAAACGAGTATAAGCGCGGCGAGTTTGAACCGATATCGGAAGAACTCTATTTGGAAGTACTCCTGGAAGCGATTCAGATGAAGCCTGAGAATGTAAGTGTTCAGCGAATAACAGCTGGTGTGGATGATGACAGCTTGCTAGCTCCTGAATGGTGTCGTGACAGGAATGCGCAGGTCAGGCATATCAATAGAGAACTCAAGCGTATCGGCCTGAAGTATTAGGGCTTAGTGGGCACTGATACTTGTAAACTGTGAGACATGTTTGAAGTATGGCGGGTATTTCATCTGAACCCTGAATGATTTTGCTTTACCCGGTTCAATGTTTCTAGCCACAACGAACTCTTCTTCGACTTTTTGAGGTTTATAGGTACTTTCCTGGCCGAACGAAGTGAAAAATTCAAAGAGTCCACTTGGTTTATAAAAGCTTCCTCCTTTAACATTTCCTGTAACATGTCCCTTGTTAACAAGTTTGACTTTAAGAACGATCTCTCCGATCATATAATCGCCTTTGTTCTTCACAAAACCGGTAAAGACAATGGTCTCATTTCGTAGTATTCTCGTATTCTTTACACCATATAGCGTTGCATTCTTGGTGTATTTATCGATGGCCATGATCGAGAAGAAGGTTGCTGTCGAAAGAACTAGAAATGAAGCGAAGATCATCGACAGGATATTCTTTTGGTTCTTCTCTTGCAATGAGACAAGAACTAAAATGAAGAAGAGTATGATCGCAATGATAACGGCACTCCAGTGCCAGATGGTAAAATATGTACTCATAAACAGTTCGCTTTGACAGAGATATTGTACTCCTTGGAATAGGTAAAAGGCTCTAGAATCATCTTAAAGTCTACGCTTTGGCTGACATTGATGTCTTCTTGTTTAAGTATCGACATCTTTAGAAATGGTTTTAGAGGGTAGACCATCTCTTCAAGAAAATTTGTCGCACCCCGATATGCCTTGGATGTTATCGTGCATTTGTGAAAGGGCTGTTTTCCAAGGTTGGTCAGGTTTCCTTTGATAACAACAGCATCAGAGAACTCAAGGCGCTTGATTGTAAGGTCGGAGATCTCTGTCTTAAAGAGTGTAGCATGAATATAGTTGTAGCCGATTATCGGTCCTGCAATAATGATGGTAAAAGAGATGAAAGTAAGCAGAAGGGATAAACCGGTTCTGTGCCGAAGAATGATCGCAAGCAGCAGTATAAGAAAGAAGAGGCCCCCTGATATCGCAAAGAGGATATAGTCATAATCATGAAGTGTAGCAACGAAGTTTTGCAGGGTGACTTTTAACTGATTCATTGTTCTCTGGCGTTTTTCTCAGCAATTCCACTCATACCAAAACGACGGGCAAGTTCCTGCTTGATGCGATCCGGTGATATGTTTTTCAGACCCAAGGCTACCATACAGTGATAGACAAGGTCAGCCGCTTCATAGATGATCTCTTCTTCGTTATCATCTTTGACGGCAAAGCAGAGCTCACCGGCTTCTTCAACGATCTTTTTAAGGATAGTGTTTTCACCTTTGGCAAAAAGTTTTGCCGTCCATGAGGTCTCAGGATCGGCATTCTTACGATCAAGGATAATATGATAGAGTTCATCGATAACACCATACATTGCAGTCGAGTCAATTACAGCGTCAGAGACACTCTCTCCTGTCTCGATATTAGTAAAGAAACATGACTTTCGTCCGGTATGACAAGCTACACCTTCCTGAATTACTTTAATCAGCAGGGTGTCATTATCACAGTCAAGAAGGAACTCCTGTATTGCCTGTGTGTGTCCACTTGTCTCACCTTTTTTCCAGATACGCTGTTTTGAGCGTGAGAAATAGTGGGCGATCTTTGTGTTGAGTGAAAGTTCCAAGGCCTCTTTGTTCATGTAAGCCATCATAAGCACTTCATTGGTACCGACTTCTTGAACAATGACAGGAAGAAGTTCTGACTTTTCCCAATCGACTTTATTGATTCTGTTTTGCATGTTTGGCTATCTTTAGGTAAAAAGTATTAAATCAAATCGACAAAGTGCAGACTTGATTTAATGCTTTAGTCTTGAAGCAAAAGCTTCAAGATAATATTTTACTGTGCAGTCGTACGTTTCTGTTTGTCTTTCATGTCGACCCAGATATTCGGAGTCGATCCGCCAGGTGTCAGGAAGATCTTAGCGTCTTTGTTTTCACGAAGGGCCTCATTGAACTGACCTTGGACTTTGATCTGTTCAAGTTGGATAAGCTTAGTCGTCAATGATTGAGAGATTACGTTATTGGCGCGTGCTTGTGCTTTTGCCTCGATCTCGATAGCTTTTGCCTTACCTTCGGCAGCGATCTTGATAGCATTGGCCTTACCGCGTTCTGTCTCTTCACGTTTGAAAGCTTCCTGTTTAGCACGTTCAACCTCTTGTTGTGCTTGCTCTACTTGTTGTTTCGCCAATTGAACACGCTCGATCTGGTCTTTTACTTTTTGAGGAAGGATAATCTCACGAAGCTGTACTGATTCCAGTGTTGCCGGTGCATTTTCCTGTTTGTCAACACTGTCACGTATGCCTTGTTCGATGGCGCGTGCAATCTCGTTACGTTTTTTTGGAAGTGACTCAGCGTCGTACAGACCGATAACATTTCTTACAATATCACGCACAACCGGATTGATGATCTTCTCTTCCCAGGTAAAGCCCCAGTTGGAGATCGTCTGGGCTGCATTTTGTGCATTCAGACGGTACTGAACGGTAAGTTCAATACCGACAGGAAGACCACGTTTATCCAGTACGGTAATAGCCGGCTTGACACTTAATCCTTCTCCAGCTGCAGATGAACGGTCGATTCTGTCAGCATAGTTAATAATACGTACTTTTGTATCGACAAGGTAGACTTTTTGAATCAACGGGATGATGAAGTGAAGACCTGGAAGCAGGGCATTCGGTTCATATTTACCATTGGTTGAAAGGATACCGCGCTGTCCTTCTTCAACGATTGTAAATGGTTTGGCAAGCATTAAAAGGACAACAAGCCCGATAATAAAGTACAAGAAGCCTGAACCTTTAAAGTTGAAGTCAAAGTTTGGTGCTTTTGGACTTCGAGGTGGAAAGTTTCCGCCACCGCTTCCGCCGCCATCACCGCTAGTTTTTTTCTTTTTGTTAAAGTAGTCATTCATGTCTGTTGCCATTTTATACATTCCCATAATTAATTTCCTTAGTCATAAATCTAAAACGCAAAGCGTTTGAGCTCACTGCTGAAGTGAACTAAGTGTTAACGTAACCCGAGGGGCTTCGCGCCTTGGGTGTTAATCAATATACGTCAGATAGTGTTCATATTTTGCATTGCGTCCGAAAACGATGTCAAAATAAGTACTCTGTATCTTCTCCGTGATCGGACCACGTGAACCTGTACCGACTTGGCGGGCATCGATATCACGTACCGGCGTGATCTCGGCTGCAGTTCCTGTCAGAAAAGCCTCATCAGCGATATAGAGTTCCTCACGTGTAATACGACGGCGTGTCACACTATACCCTAAGTCAGCAGCGATCTCAATGACAGTTTTTTGTGTAATAGAGGCTAAAGCATTGTCGCTTGGCGGTGTGATGATCTCACCATCCTTTATCATAAAGAATGCAGCACCACTGGCCTCTGCGACATACCCCTGATCATCAAGAAGCAAGGCTTCGTCATAACCACATTCAATGGCCTCGAATTTAGCCATTTGTGAGTTAAGGTAGTTAGCTGTTGCTTTTGCTTTGCCCATATTGGACGTATTAGCCGGACGTGTCATGGAAGCGATCTTGAGACGGATGCCTTTTTGAAGTCCTTCTTCACCAAGATATGCTCCCCATTCCCATGCTGCCAGTACAGTCTCTACCGGTGCACCGATATGATAAACACCCATCTGACCATACCCGATAAAAGCAAAGGGACGCAGGTAGACATTGTCACCGGTGAATTCATTTTTTTGAATGAGTTCGATCTGTGCCTTGTTAAGTTCGTCGACACTGTAAGGAATATCCAAGAGTGTCATTTTTGCTGATTCTAAAAGACGTTTAGTGTGGTCGTTTAGGCGAAAGATCGCATAGCCTTTGTCAGTCTTGTAGGCTTTGGTACCTTCAATGACGCCGTTCCCATAGTGAATAGTATGGGATAATACGTGAGTCTGTGCCTCATTCCAAGGTTTAAACTCTCCATTCATCCAAATATATTTGGCTTCGTTCATTTATTGCTCCGAAAATATGTTCGTTAAAAATTAGGTGATTTTATCCAAAAAGTAATAAAAAGAATGTAAAGAAAATGTCTGAATGATTCTGATGCGGGTAATTTCAAGGCGAATGCCTTGGTGCTTTTTAGCTTGGAGTGTTGACCATCCATTGGGAAAAGACGTTTAAGTAGTTCCAAAACGATTGGATATTTTCAGTCGATACCCTGTCTGAAAGTGCCGGAAGCAGCATGGCATAACACTCTAGCCAACGTAAACGCGCTTTTTCAGTGATCTTGAAAGGGGCATGACGGCCGACCATCTGCGGTGCACCGCGAGACTGGTTGAAGTAGCTTGGACCGCCGCATATCTGGATCATAAAGTCAGCTGCATGTTTCTTTGCAGCTGCAAACTCTTCAGGATCATCGACAGGAAAAAGATCAGAGATATCACTGTCTTTTAACAGGTCATAATGATCACTGACGAGTTTTCTAAAATCTTCCTCTCCCAGTTCCTGTAAAAATCCTGGATTTGGTTTTGTTACAGGGGGACGTTGTCCGAACTGGCCCGGTGTAGGTGTAAGGTTTAAGCTTGAAAAGTTCATAAATATCCGTTCATTGTTTGTTGATGAAATTGTAAAGGTTTAATATAAATTTTGTGTTAAATACTTCAGTTGAAAAAAAATATTTAAATTACAAAAGGTATAATTGCAATAAACGTATGTAAGAGGTCGGTGTAAATGGAAGCAAAAATATTTTTTGGAAGTACGGAAGCGACAAAAGAAAAGTCAAGCGAACGATGCTCTCCTTTTGATAAGAGAGTCGTCTCAAGCGCTCCGATATGTGATGCTGACGATACAATAAGAGCATTGAAGATCGCTCAGGAAGCTACTCCAGCTGCAAAGGCCTCGACTTTGTCACAACGCTGTAACTGGCTGCTAGACGTTGCATCCAAGTTAAAAGAAAACCGGGAAGATATAGCCAGAACGATCACGGATGAAGTGGGAAAACCGCTGATGTTCTCCCGTGTGGAGGTCGATCGTGCGATTGAGACAGTGACACTCTCTGCCGAGACGATGCGAACGATGAGTGGAGAGACGATTAATACGGACGCGATGCCAAGCGGTAAGAAAGCGGTCTCATATTTCTTCAGAGAACCCGTAGGTGTCGTCTCTGCGATCACCCCTTTTAATTTTCCGCTTAATCTCGTTGCCCACAAGCTTGCACCGGCTTTGGTCTCAGGAAATTGTGTTGTTCTTAAACCGACGCCGGAAGCGCCATTGACAGCCTATAAATTTGCGAAACTCTTTATTGAGAGTGAATACGCTATCAAAGATGCTCTTTCGGTAGTATACGGTGATGTTGAGGTGGGTTCGACATTGGTCGAGAGTGATATTCCCCGTGTCATCAGTTTTACAGGTTCAGTCCCGGTTGGAAATATCATCACCAAATCAGCAGGTATCAAGAAGATCTCTTTGGAACTCGGCGGAAATGCAGCGACGTTTATCGATAAATCGGCTGATGTAGAGCTGGCAGCCCAGCGTTGTGCCTTGGGTGCCTTTGTCAACTCGGGTCAAGTCTGTATATCACTGCAGCGTATCTATGTACATGAGGGTATTTATGATGCATTCGCACAAAAGATGGCAGATGAGACAGCTAAGCTTAAAGTCGGTTCACCATATGACGAGGAGACGTTTATGGGACCGGTCATCGATGATGAAGCGGCTCAAAGAGCAATGGGATGGGTCCAATCTGCCATTGATGAAGGTGCGCGTGCGATCACAGAAGTGAGATGTGAAGGACGTATGTTCTATCCGTGTGTAATGGCGGATGTCCGTGATGATATGGCGATTGTCTGTGAAGAAGTCTTTGCTCCGATCGTCAGCCTTGTCAAGGTCAAAGACTTTGATGATGCCGCTCCGCGTATGAACAATTCGCCGTATGGTCTACAGTACTCAGTCTTTACCAATGACCTTAAACTGACGCAACGTGCCATCTCGGAACTGGATGCGGGCGGAATCGTGATCAACGATATGCCGACGCTTCGTTTTGATATTCAGCCTTATGGCGGGGTCAAGCTTAGCGGCGTAGGGCGTGAAGGTCCACGTTTTGCCATTGAAGAGTTTACCGAGATCAAGTCAGTCGTGATCTGCTAGGATATGCCGTGTAAAGATATCATGACTTAATGTCATGGTATTAACGGATAAAATGGAAGAAATGGGATGAGCAAAATATGAAAAAGAGAGCCCTGGTCTCATCCTGTCTATTAAATGAGATCTGTCGATATGACGGAAGCACCAAAATGGACATTTATGATGATCTGCAAGAGTTTGAGATCATACCATTCTGTCCGGAAAAGTTTATGGGAGTTCCCCGTCCAAAGATCTCTTTGGAAGTGAAGGGAGGTAAAATCCATGTTATTCGAGAAGATGGCTTGGATGCTACGGAAGCTTTAGAAAAGGAAATTGATGATTTTTTGGCAGCTTGCCCATCTCTGGACAAGATTATCTTAAAGTCAAAATCTCCCTCATGCGGATATCAAACGACGCCTGTCCGCTATGGTGAGCAGATACGCATGGAAAATGGATTGTTTGTTCATAAACTCTTGGAGATTTATGATGAATCAATCTTTTTTGATGAAACAAATTATAAATAAAAGGAAAAGAATATGTTGGAAACAGGGATAAAGGCACCGGCGTTCTGTCTGCCGAACCAGGATGGTGTCGAGATCTGCTCACGAGATCTTAAAGGTAAATGGATAGTGCTTTATTTTTACCCAAAAGACAACACTCCGGGTTGTACGACACAGGCTTGTGACTTTACTGAGCAAGAGGCACAGTTTGATGATTTAGATGCGGTGATATTGGGTGTGAGTGCAGACGGGATGAAAAAGCATCAAAACTTTATAGCCAAACATAATCTCGGAATCACACTGCTTTCAGATGAAGATACTTCTATGATGCAGGAGTTTGGTGTATGGCAGTTGAAAAAAAACTATGGTAAAGAGTATATGGGGATCGTACGTACGACCTATATTATCGATCCAGATGGCACTATTGTCGCAGGATGGGACAAGGT
>JBFEWG010000182.1:0-2708 GCA_041546465.1 Sulfurimonadaceae bacterium | reverse complement strand
GGATGATCCGTGATCGTTTCTGCTTCGACCGGTTTAAACGTACCAGCACCGACATGAAGGGTCAAGAACTCAAGGGGATGTTTGCTCTTGAGATCATCAAACAGTTCAGGTGTGAAATGCAAGGATGCCGTAGGTGCGGCAACCGCACCGGCATTTTGAGAGAAAACAGTCTGGTATTCTTCTTCATCGCTGGCGTTGTCTTCACGCTGCATGTACGGGGGAAGCGGTATATGTCCAATTTCATCCAGAATGAGAATAAGCTCTTCAAAAGTCAACACTTTCTCATGCTGAGAGAAGCTAACGATACGTGAGCCGTCTTCTTCGAGGCGGACAACGGTTGCGATTACTTCGGCATCAAAATAGAGCTTTGTATCCTCTTTGACTTTACCACGTATCAGACAGGAGACCTGTGTAGAACTCAGCGGTTTGTTGATCAGAAGTTCTACTTTTCCACCCGAAGACTTTTTACCAAAAATACGGGCTTTGATAACCTTTGTATCATTGCACAATACCGCACACTCTTTGGGAAGAAACTCGTTTATCTTGGAAAAAACGGTATGGGTAATACTTTCATCTCTTCGATCATAGACGAGAAGTTTACAAGAGTCACGTGGTGTGACAGGTTCGGTTGCGATCAACTCTTCGGGAAGAGTATAATCATAACTATCTGTCTTTAGCGGGTCCATCAGGCTGTTGCTGTCTCTTCTTCGTTTTCATCATCTTCAAGAGGCGGTGCAGGATTGACTACTCTGACGATAAGAATAGAGAGGCCGTAGAGAATGATCAGCGGACCAGCCATGAGAAGCTGTGTCAGGACATCTGGCGGTGTCAGCATCGCTGCGACAATAAAGATGATCAATACAGCGTATTTGAAGAAATCCCGCATCATACGATCATCAATAAGGCCTAAAAGAGCCAGAAAATATGAGAAGACAGGTAGCTCAAAGGCAAGACCAAAACCAAACATGATCTTGGTAAAGAAACCGACATAATCTTCAATAGTGATCAAAGCAGCATAATTACTGGTGTAACCAAAAGTGATCAAAAACTCAAAACCGTAAGGTACGACGATATAATAGGCAAAAAGGACACCAACGGTAAACATGGTCGTCCCGCCAAAGATAAACGGCAGAAGCATCTTCTTCTCATTGGCATAGAGGCCCGGAGCTACGAAGAGCCAGATCTGCCATAGCAAAACAGGAATAGAGAAGAAAAGCGCAGCGAAGAAAGAGACCTTGATCGCTACAAAAAATGTTCCGCCGACTTGTGACGTGACCAGTTTGTTTCCTACGGCATGGGTGCCGTCAGCATTGACAATATTGGCAAGGACGTCACGCAGGGGTTGATCCATCCAGTGCATGATGGCTTCATGAAAATAGAAGCAGATGGCAAAGAACAGGATCAATGTTCCGACCATGATCATAAGACGTTTTCGTAATTCAACGAGGTGGGGACGCAGATCATCAAACATTAGCTATCTTCCTCTGTGTTTTCTTTATTGGCTTTCTTTTTCTTTTTCTTTTCAAAGGTTACAGTCTCGGCCTTAGCTGCATCATCGGATGTCGAGTCGGCTTTTTCAGTATTAGGTTTTATCGTTGTATTGGTAGCTAAGTCATGAACATAATCATAATCTTCATCCAGGCTCGCCATAGAAGTGACTTTGTTGAGTTCATTACTTGCAGACATCAACTCTTCTTTGTAGCTAAGGGCTTCCTGCTTAAGTTCAGAAACATGGAGTTCCTGCTCAAGAGAGTCTTTGGCGTTGGCAACCGTCGTCTTCATCGATCTGAAAAATTTTGCAATATTGATCATTGTTTCAGGAAGCTTGTCTGGACCTAAAAAGATAACAGCGACAACGGCGATAATCAAGATTTCGGCAAAGCCCATTCCAAACATATCTCTATCCTAAAATTATTTTTGAGATTTTAGCCAAATGCAGTTTAAAAGTTCTTGACTGATGAGTAAGTCAAGCCTACCGGAAGAAAGGAATGGTCTTTGCTACAAGGAGGGATGTTTTAGCACTTAAGGTGAAGTTGGGTTGGTATAACCTCAAAATGACGATACTATCTTTTAAAGAAATAGGGAGTTGTTTATGGTCGCTCAAGTCAAAGTAGGTCTGTTCGTCTGTGCTGTCGCTGTTTCTGTCGCTTCAGCACTGACAGTTTTAAGCCATGCGAGTCTGCTCGGTTAGTGCTTGATCAGTCTTGAATGAAGAGTGCGATTTCATCGCTGAGTAAAAAGTCCGGATTATAGACTCGGTTGTTTAAGCGTATGAGTTTGTTTTCGCCAAGGAGCAGGTTCACCTGTTTCAGCTCAGTGGGTGAGAGTGTGCTCACTTCTATTCCGACGCACGAACGCAGGCCAAGAAATATCTTTTCCGTCTTGAGATCATCATCGCTTAAGTCTTCAACATTTATATCCAAAGGGTTTTGGATATACGCCTCGATATCCGTTGTCGGATAAAAACGCCTGTTTCCAAGCATTCCAACCGCACCTGAACCCACGCCCATATAGTCTTCGAGTTTCCAATAGCCGATATTATGCCTGCACCTGTATTTTCCGAAGTTGGAGATTTCATACTGCTCAAAGCCTTTCTCTTTGATCCGGTCAATAAAAAAGGTGGAAAGCTCCAGTTTTTCTTTGGCCGCTTCCGGGTGTGCCTCAAAAAGGGTGTTCTCTTCAATGGTCAATGCATAGGCGGAAATATG
>JBFEWG010000128.1:0-5429 GCA_041546465.1 Sulfurimonadaceae bacterium | reverse complement strand
CCTCTAACTGTCTTTAGTCCATAAGATAATTTCAAGATAAACAAATCTCAAATCGGAAATCTGGATAGATTGCCTATATAAAATTTGAATTAAGGAATGGGATTATATCGAACTGTAGTTTAGAATTTGCTTTATCTTTATGTTTAATGCAATTAAAATCTGTATCGAAGTTCTGCAAAAAGATATAGACCCTGCATCGGGTAGTCATTCGGTATCGAAGCACTGCTCGGCTCTCTATGATCGGTATCAAACAGGTTTCTTGCACTTACCAGTCCGTCAAGCCCTTTAAATATATCTGTACGTTCAATCGTCAGGTTGACTAGTGAATCACTACTTAAGGCATCCCGTGTATCACCACTCTCTCTGTAACGTTTACCGATATAGAAATATTGTGTATTGATATTCCAATCCTGTGTCGGTTGATATTGCAACTGTGCAAATGCCTGATGCACCGGTGCATTGGCAATGCGTTCCTTCGTCTCATCGTCTTCAGAATGTTGATAAGCATAATTACCACGCATACTTACCGCATCGTTTATCGAATATTCCAGTTCTAACTCAAGGCCGTACCCCGTTTGATCCTTCGCATTTTGTGCCGAACTTGTAGTCGCCGGTGCCGGATCCTGTACATAATCGATCAGGTCTTTGGCTTTATAATAAAATATGTTCAATCTGGTATGGACTTCGCCCCTGTAGTTCAATGCGACTTCGTAGGTATCAATCGTCTCGGGTTTTAAGTCGGGGTTACCTACAAAAGCTGGATTGTTCAGAAGGTACAGCTCCCCAAACGTCGGAGCTCGGAATGCCCTTCCATACATCGCTTTAAGGGTTGTCTCATCACTCTCTTGCCAAACAATTGCCAGGCGGGGATTAAGTGTTGAGCCAAAATCATCATAATGATCATATCGAATACCTGCCGTCATACTCACAGAGTCACTCATACTATACTCATCTTGAGCCAGTGCGTAGATATTCTCTCTTGTATGCTCTTTGATATATGCAAGATCAGTATCTGTGATATCTGTCATAACCCCCGGAGGAGTCGTAGCAATGCCAGGACCAAAGTTCTTTCTTTGTGACGGGTCTAGCTTTCCGTATTTATATCCCACTTTTACATTGAGTGTATGCTGATCAAAACCTGTGTATATAACATTGCTTGAAAGCCCCCCTGTATACTCCTTCGCATAAGGTTTCCCCTCCTGCCAACTATTCCGTGGATAGTAATTGGCCTGGGAATCGAGATAAGAAAAGTACGCTCTGTGTTTTACCACGGTACTATCAAACCAGTCATTGTTCGAATGTTCTATGTCTGTTAATATCTTATCCCTATCAATATAACCCCTTGGATCGACGATACGAAGATGACCAGCTCCGATTCCAAGATCTCTACTTCTCTCAACAAGTACATTCGCATGCACATCTTCATATTCGATATGCCCATGCAAATATGCCGTATCATATCTTGTCTGTGCAATACCCGACGTACCGCTTGCATCCGGATTGATCACACGATTATCATCGCCATCACTTTTCATAAGAGACAATGAGAGTCCCAAACGCAAAGCATCCAGATCCACACTCTGGTTCGTCCAGGCTTCCCAAGTACTAAACGAACCGTAACGTATTCCGACTTCATTATTATTACTGTCATATTTTTTACTGATGATATTGACAACACCGCTGAAAGCATCTGCCCCATGTAGTGCAGAACCTGGACCGCGGATGACTTCAATACGATGGATAATGGATACGGGCATCTTGAATACAAAGCCCGGATGTCCATTAAGGAGATCACTTAAAGGAATACCATCCATCAAAAAAAGAACTTGAGGATTAAAACCTGTTTGTATTCCTCGAATAGAGACCTTCTCACTCATAAGATCAAGATCAGAGGGATAGATATGTAATCCTGGGACCTGTTCCAGTGCTTCATGCAAAGTCCTGGCTCCACTTTTTCGGATCTCTTCTGATGTAAGTATTGAAGTGACCGCAGGCGCAAACTTTTGTTTGACAGGAACACCTGTCGCAATATCAGTGTTTAACAACTCTTCAAGGGTCATCGAGTTAAGCAGGCGATACTCATCTTCTGAGATATCCGTATCAGCCAACGTTATACTCAGTAATAACAATGTACCTGACAATAATTTCAACATCATGAAAACCCTTTCTTCAATGATGATATATTAACTATACTTATAGATATATAAATAGGAATTGTTATAGAATAAACGAGATAATGGGTGAAAAGAGGGGAAGCTTAGCAGGCAAAACCTGCTTGCTTAGAACAGATGTTCTATTTGATATCAGAGATCTCAGAAAGATCGAATTTGATAGCTGGACTCATTGTTAATGAAAGTGCAGCTGATTTGATGTAACGTCCTTTAGCAGACGCTGGTTTTTGCTTATTGATTGAAGCAATGAAAACACGAAGGTTTTCCTCGATCGCATTTGGTGCGAAAGAGACCTTACCGATACCGGCATGGATATTACCTTTTTTATCAACACGGTAGTTAACTTGACCGCCTTGAAGGTTTTTGACTGCCGTAGCAACATCAGGTGTAACTGTTCCAGTCTTAGGGTTAGGCATCATACCTTTTGGCCCAAGAATACGACCGATTTTACCTACAAGACCCATACAGTCAGGTGCAGCAACAACAACATCAAAGTTGAACTCACCTGCTTGGATCTGTTCTACCAAATCATCTGTACCAACGATATCAGCACCAGCTGCTTTAGCTTCATCAGCTTTAGCACCCTTAGCGAATACAGCGACACGAACAGTTTTACCTGTACCGTGTGGAAGAACGATAGCACCACGGATCATTTGATCAGCGTGGCGTGGGTCTACGTTAAGGTTCATTGCAACTTCAACAGTCTCGTCGAATTTTGCAGATTTAAGTTCCGCGATGAAAGCAGAAGCTTCAGCTACGCTGTAAGCTTTGCTTGCATCAATTTTTTCGGTAAGTTGTTTATATCTTTTACTTGCCATTTTTGATTCTCCAGTTTAATCTGCCACATCTATTTTTAGATCACTGTGGTCGATGATCTTTAAAGTATCTACAGATTCCGCAGACTAGTCTACGATTTCGATACCCATTGAACGAGCTGAACCAGCTAAAGTATTAGCAGCTGCTTCTTCATCATTAGTATTAAGATCTTCGATCTTAGCTTTTACAACTTCCATAAGTTGTGCTTTCGTAATCTTACCTACTTTGTTTTTAAGTGGGTTGTCAGTACCTTTTTTGATGTTTGCAGCTTTCATAAGAAGTGCAGACGCCGGTGGTTGTTTAGTGATAAAAGTAAAACTTCTGTCAGCATAAACAGTGATAACAGTTGGAACTTTGAATCCCATCTTATCTTTTGTTTTTTCATTGAAAGCTTTACAGAATTCCATGATGTTAACACCACGTTGTCCTAAAGCCGGGCCTACTGGTGGAGCCGGGTTTGCTTTACCAGCTTCGATTTGAAGCTTGATATAATCCATGACTTGTTTTGCCATTTTTTTTCCTTTTTTTGAGATTAACTACTTAATCGTAGTTATATAATTTTTTCTACTTGTGAAAATGAAATATCCACAGGCGTTGCACGACCGAAGATCGAGACATTCAGTTTTAATGTCCCGTGTTCCATGTCGTATTCGTCTACCGTTCCGGTAAAGTTAGAGAACGGACCATCAATGATACGAACCACTTCACCATTGTCAAAAGCAACTTTCGGTTTCGGAGCTGCACGGTTTTCCACACGGTCAAGAATTGTCTTGATATCATGCTCACTGAGCGGTGTCGGATGGTTAGCCTCACCAATGAAACCAGAGACTCTTGAAAGTGACTGGATCATATGCTGAACTTCTGTGTTCAGATCAATATTGATAAAAACATAACCAGAGTACAATGAACGCTCGGTAATTTTTTTCTTACCGTCTTTCATCTCCATCACATCTTCAGTCGGAACAACAACTTCTTTGATCACATCATGAAGCTTATGTTCTTCGATCAAGTTTTCAATTGCTACTTTTACGCTTCTCTCAGAACCTGCATACGTCTGTAATGAGTACCATTTATGTGCCATTGAGAATCCTTTATAATATAGCTGACAAGCTTGATGACATAATAAAATCAACAAGCGCTAGGAACAATGACACAAATGCCACAACAACAAATACTGCAAAAAATGCTTGCTTTACCTGTTGTGAAGTTGGAAAGATTACCTTTGACAACTCTGATCGTGAATTTCTGATATAAGAACGTACCTTACTCATTATCTTATCCTTCTGCGCGTCAAGCGCTTCATGTCATTTCCGATAGATAGGTCTCGTAAGACATATATATCGAATATGAGGTGGCAGGCGTAGAGAGACTCGAACTCCCAACACCCGGATTTGGAATCCGGTGCTCTACCATTGGAGCTATACGCCTATATTGTTCTTGCAGAAGCAAGAAAACAACAAAGAGAAACTATTACAGTTTCATCTCTTTGTGTACTGTGTGCTCACGACACCATTTACAGTATTTACGTACTGAAAACTTCTCTGTATGAGTCTTTTTGTTTTTAGTTGTGTGATAGTTACGACGTGTACACTTCTCACAACCTAAGTGAATATTTTCTCTCATTGCGTTTACCTATATTAGATTTTGCGCTAGAGGCTAGGCTCTAGCTCCGCTGTATGAGGTGTTTGTAAATTCTTAATTACTTAAGGATTTTAGCAACAACACCTGCACCAACTGTACGACCACCTTCACGGATAGCGAAACGAGTTCCCTCTTCCATTGCGATCGGTGCGATTAGTTCAGCAGTAATTTTAACGTTATCACCTGGCATAACCATCTCAGTACCTTCTGGTAGTGTGATTGCACCTGTAACGTCAGTTGTACGAACGTAGAACTGTGGACGGTAGTTAGAGAAGAATGGAGTGTGACGTCCACCCTCATCTTTACTTAGTACATAGATCTCAGCTTCGAATGTTGTGTGTGGAGTGATTGAACCTGGTTTACAAAGAACTTGACCACGCTCAACTTCATCTTTAGCGATACCACGAACAAGAATACCACAGTTATCACCAGCTTCACCTTGCTCCATCTCTTTACGGAACATCTCAACACCAGTAACAGTAGTTTTTTGAGTATCTTTGATACCAACGATCTCAACTTCTTCACCTACTTTAACTGTACCACGCTCGATACGACCAGTAACAACTGTACCACGACCAGAGATTGAGAATACATCTTCAACTGGCATTAGGAAATCTTTATCAGTTTCACGCTCTGGCTCAGGGATGTAAGCATCTACTTCAGCCATAAGCTTAAGGATTTTTTCTGACCACTCACCAAGCGTACCAGATTTAGCTTCTTCAAGAGCTTGGTATGCAGAACCAGCTACGATTGGAGTATCGTCACCTGGGAATTCGTATTGGTCTAGAAGTTCACGGATTT
>JBFEWG010000045.1:0-13313 GCA_041546465.1 Sulfurimonadaceae bacterium | reverse complement strand
CTTTGAATCTTTGACATCGAGTTTGTGTTGGGCAACAAAGAACATCTCCTCTTTCGTCGGTGATCTCTCAACCATAGGGAAAAGCAATTGAAACTGAAAACGTTTTTCGTAGACCATAGAATCAAAACTCTGTTTGTCTAAAAGCTCGGCAATATGTATCTTTTCATTATCCATCTGTCTGAGCTTGGAGATATATTCCAAGGAGAGATCCGTATCTTCATATTCATCGGCTATATGTCCCGAGACAATATTAACGTCGGCACGCTGTACATACTCTTTACACCGTTTGTTAATAAGTGCGAAGTCTTCATAGTTCGCTTTTAAGATCTTTCGACAGTTATCTGCAAAATCATACAATGGCTCTGCAAAGGAACCGAAAGCTTTTGGCCTCTTGTCGAATGTCTTGTTCATGAATGCCACTGCTTCTGCCGGTGTGACATCTTTTTTAAGCATGACATTGATTGTTGTATAGCTAAGATCCGTTTTTTTCCAACGGGCAGCGTTTTTAGGAGAGAGACTCAGTGCTTTCCAGTCCTCTGCCTCATCTTCATCTATCCCTACAGCCAGCCAGCGTTTACGCTCTTTCTCTTTTCGTATCTTCTCTTCTATCTCCGGATCGATAATACTTGGCTGTTTACGTTGTTGATAAGCTGCCAACCTTTTCTCTTCCATCTCATCGGTACTTGTTGCAAACATACGTTCCCTATGTTTTTCCATGTCCATACGCAGCTGAGTAAACTCATTGACCTCCGGTTCCACACAGGCGGAAAACAAGATCATAATGAGAGAAAAGATGAGGATACGGAAAAACATTTTTGTCCTTGATATTGGGAATTTAAGACTGACACTATATCAAGCCTGCGTAAAAAAATTGTGTAAAATAACATAAACTGTTTTATTATAGTATATTATTAATAATTAAAAAAGTATTAGAGGGGGTCAGTCCTAATGACTGACCGGTTAAATTATATATGATGGTTTAAAGTTATTGAGAGATATTCTCGGTTCGTGGGAGATGTTTTATTTTTCTATCTTTGGACCTGCTGCCGAATAATCAAACTCACTGCTCTCATCGTTATAACGCTTAAAGTTCTCAATAAACATCTCAGCAAGTCTATCACGTGTTTTTTCATACTCCTGACTGTCTGCCCAAGCTGTACGCGGATTAAGTACTGCTGTATCAACACCCTTTAAAGTCTTAGGGATCTTAAGTCCGAAGGTAAACGTCGTATCGAACTCACTTTCGTTGATCGAACCATCCAGAATTCCATTGATACATGCACGTGTGTTTTTGATACTCATACGTGTGCCGACACCATAAGCACCGCCTGTCCAACCTGTGTTCACAAGATAAACATTAACACCGTGTTGATCAATCTTTTCACCTAGAAGCTTTGCATATACAGTAGGATGCAGCGGTAAGAATGCTTCACCGAAACATGCCGAGAAAGTCGCTACAGGTTCCGTGATACCACGTTCAGTCCCGGCTACTTTCGCCGTATAGCCTGACAAGAAGTAGTACATTGCCTGTTCTTTAGAAAGTTTGGATACCGGAGGCAGGACACCGAATGCGTCCGCTGTTAAGAAGATAATGTTTTTTGGATGACCTGCCTGAAGTGCCGGAACATGATTTTCAATATGCTCGATTGGATAAGACACACGTGTATTCTCTGTTTTTGAGCTGTCTTCGTACTTGACATGACCGTCATTAGTGACAACATTCTCAAGAAGAGCATTTCTGCGGATAGCACCATATATCTCTGGTTCTGACTTCTCATCAAGGTCGATAACTTTAGCATAACACCCGCCTTCGAAATTGAAGACACCTTCATCATCCCATCCATGTTCGTCGTCACCGATCAATGCGCGGTTAGGGTCCGTCGACAGTGTTGTCTTACCTGTTCCGGAAAGACCGAAAAAGAGACAGGTATCACCATCTTTACCGACATTTGCAGAACAGTGCATCGCCATCTTGTTCTCTAAAGGAAGCCAGTAGTTCATCATGGAAAAGATACCTTTTTTCATCTCTCCACCGTACCATGTCCCACCGATAATCGCGATATTCTCTTCGACATTGAAAAGGACAAAGACTTCAGAGTTCATCCCCATCTCTTTCCACTTGTCATTGACTGCCTTACAAGCATTTAAAACAGTGAATTCCGGCTTGAACCCTGGAAGATCTTTGTCATCAGGACGGATAAACATGTTCTTGACAAAGTGTGACTGCCATGCGATCTCAGATACGAAGCGTACAGAGCGTTTTGATGCAGCCGAGGCACCACAATAGACATCCGTCACATAGATATCTTTGCCTGAAAGTTGCTTTCTGGCGACCTGAAGAAGCTCTTGAAAGATCTCAGCACTGATTGGCTGGTTGACATCTCCCCAGGCGATATATTTATTTGAGTCAGGCTGATCTACAAAGTATTTATCTTTTGGACTGCGTCCGGTAAAAATACCAGTATCAACTGTCGTCGCACCACTTGAAGTCATTTCACACTCGCCATTTTTCAGCTCGTGTTCAATCAATTCATCAAAACTCAGGTTATAAAATACCTGTCCTATATTGTCTAATTTTAAATTTTCAAGACCTGCTGGCTTCATGGTGTGTGATACCTTATATATGCATTTCAAATATAATAATACTTGAAATGTTTGCTTTTGCTTAAAATTCTTATGTATATATCTCAAGCTTTTTAATAGGCGAAATTATAGCGACTCATCTCAAAAATCCAAAGAAAATTAAACTTAAATTTTAAAAATAATGCATTTATCATGCTAAATTAAAATCGTCTAAAACAAATCATTTAGTTCTCTGTTATTCTTCCTTTGGAAGCTTATTTCATAAATAGCGTGACACTGTATGCTTTGAATACCGCCATAAGTTCATCACTCTTTTTAATCTTCAAATCACTGTAACTTCTGTGCGTGATACGCGCTGTAAGATAGTGCCCTTCACATAAGCGCAATGCCAATAAGACATCATCCTCATCTATTCTTATTTCATCTACTGTGACATTTAATTTATTACGACTGCTGATTTCTTTTTCAAATGACTTAGTCACGGAGATCGAATCAGCTTCAATCAGTACACTCACTTTTTTGCCAAGGTCTAGCTTGTTGACCTGAGCAAATGAAGCCGGCGTTTGTGCACTGATCTCACTACCACAAGGAAGTGCCAGTAGAAACACCGCTTTCTCCCCTTTGAAAATGATCTCTTTTACCTCAGCTTCTAAACGGCTGAAGGCGAAATGCCGATCCTGATCATCTTCTTGCAGATGGGAAAAAGAGCTCTCAAGGGTATGAAGATGTTTATGCTGTAATGCCTCGACCTCTTCATAGATGGAGATGAGCTCCTTGGCATAAGAGGTCACTACTGTTCCACCGCCATCTTTTCCCCCGCTTATCTTTTGTACCAGAGGTCTGGGGGAAAGCCTGTTCATCTTATCGATCCAACCCCAAGCTGTCTTATAGGTTACACCCAAAGCCTTTGCCGCTTTTGAAATAGAACCGTATACAATTATGTTCTCAAGCAGCTTTACGCTTTTATGCGTCAGAAGCTCTTCATCTTTGTTACGTAATTTCAGATCAGACAGTAGAGAAAAAGTAGATGTTTTCATAACCGTAGTGTACTTAAGTACATAAGGGCTGTCAAGTCTTATTTGTTGACAACTTTCTTTATCCAACTTCATCAAATGTTTAAGTATTTTTTTTGATTGTAGTACATATAATTGTATCTACAATTATATACTCAAAGTAATACTATGCATAAACTAGAAGATTCACTCGGCTTTCAAGTCAATATGACTGCCAATGCCATGAAAAACCGTTTTAACACTTTTCTCAAACCCTACGGTTTGACATCAGAACAATATGTCATCATGAAATCTATCGAAGAAAATCCGGACATCACACCCACTCAGCTCGCAGGTATTACCTTCAAAGACAAGACGACTATTACCCGTATGATAGATACTCTCGTCAAAAACGAGATGTTAATACGCATTCCAAAAAAAGGTGACAGGCGTGCCTACAATATCCAATGGAGTCAAAAAGGGAAAGAGATAATGCAAAGGATTCTACCACTTACCGAAAAGGTGCTCAAAAAGATACGCTCCCAATTCTCGACACAAGAGCTTGAAACATTTCTCAATGTCTTGGAGCAACTGAAACAGACCCCATGTTTGGAGACACTATAATGCGATACCTATTATTTCTTTTTTTATCCCTGCCCCTGTTTGCTTTGGTTGTCACTGAGAAAATAGAGAGAGGTACACTCATCCAGGAACAGAGCTTTAACGCAACCGTGAGCTTTAATGAAACATCACGGCTTGCCTCTGAAAGTGAAGGCCTTGTCACCAAGATCTATTTCGATGAGGGGGATTATGTCAAAAAAGGCACCTTGCTTTTACAAATCGATTCACAAATACTCAACGCAAATATCGAAGCGACCAAGGCCTCCATCAAAGAGGTTAAGTTTTCTCTTGAACGTGCCAAACTTGACTTCAAACGCTATGAGACACTTTTGAAGAAACAGAGTGTATCACAACAGAAGTATGATGAGTTCTATTTCCAGAAGATGCAGCTGGAACAAAAACTTGCTTCCCTGGAGTCAAGCCTCAAGGCACAAGTGATCGAAAGAAATAAAAAAAGTCTACATGCACCATTTAACGGTTACATCGCCCAGCGCAATGTTCAGGTCGGAGAGTGGCTTAAAGAAGGAAGCGAAGTAGCTCTGCTTATCAATCCGGACAAGGTCGATGTCATCGTTCACCTTCCTTCAAGTTACCTACAGACTATCTCGGACAACAAAAGCCCTTCGGTCACGATCAATGGAAAAGAGTACCCCTCAAAACTCATCGGTATACTGCTAAGTGGAGATGAAAAAACTCGTACCTTCCCGCTGAAACTTCGTCTCTTGCCGACACAGGACAAGTTCTTTGATGGGATGCAAGCGCGTATCTCGTTGGCAAAATCTAAAAAAGAAGATGTCTTATTAGTCTCCAGGGATGCCATTATCAAACGTTTTGGCAAAGATGTTGTCTTTATCGTCCAAGAGGACAAGGCTACCATGATCCCTGTACATATCATCGGTTTTAAAGGAGAAAAGGTCGCACTCTCTTCGACTGAGCTCAAGGTTGGTGATGATGTCATCACCAAAGGCAATGAACGTATTCAAACCGGCCAAAAGATTCAAAGATGATAAGGTTTTCGCTTCTACGACCTGTCGTTATCACTGTCGGTATCTTACTCATCTTGATCTTTGGCCTGATTTCGCAAGAGCGGTTGCCAAGACAACTCACTCCTAACGTCGTCGAACCGGAGATTGCTGTTAACACACTCTGGCCCGGGGCAAGTCCCAAAGAGATCGAACGTGATATCATCCAGGAGCAGGAACTTGTCCTAAAGAATACTCCGGGTCTGCTCAAATACGAGTCAAAGGCCAGTGACAACAAAGGTACGCTTACACTGACCTTTAAACTTGGTATCGATATCAACAAGGCTATGCTTGATGTCTCCAATAAACTCAACGAAGTCGACACTTATCCGGAAAATGTTGAGAAACCTGTTATCAAGGCAACCGGAGAGTCTGCTTCTCCCGTGATATGGACGATGCTTCAAACTAGAGAGGGCAATACAATTGACATCGATCATTACAAAACCTACCTGGAAAACGAGGTACGTGAGCATTATGAACGTATTCCCGGCGTAGCTGAACTCTTTACCCGATCAGGTACGGCAGATGAGATGCAAGTCATACTCAACAGCCAAAAGATGGCAGCGTACGGTCTAAGTATGGACAAGATCATCTCCGTCATCCAAAGAAACAATATTGATGTCTCAGCCGGGTCAATGGACATTGCACGTCGCTCCTACAGGATCAGGACCACCTCGCAATATAAATCGCCTCAAGACATCAAAGACCTTGTCCTTATCTCCAATGGTACACAGGAAGTGCATCTTGGCGAGATCGCTGATGTCCGTTACGGGTATGAGAAAAAATCCGCCATCTCTCTTGTCGACGGTATCAAAGGCCTTATTATCGGTGTCAAACCCGAAAGTGATGCCAACATCGTCAAACTCACTGATGACGTCGAAGCTATGGTCAATCATCTTAATGAGACCCAGCTGAAAGAGATGGGCCTATATATCAGATGGCTTAACGACAAACGTGATTATATTCAAGGTGCCATCGACCTTGTCCAGCAAAACATCCTGATGGGAGGTGTTCTCGCGATAATCGTCTTATTGATTTTCTTGCGTGCCATCTCCTCGACTACTGTCATCGCGCTTGCCATCCCTATCAGTATCATTGCGACCTTTATCATATTGGAACTGCTTGGACGAAGTCTTAATACAATATCACTTGCGGGGATATCATTTTCCGTAGGAATGCTTGTCGATAGTGCGATCGTCGTACTTGAAAACATCGATCGTCATAAAAAGATGGGAAAACCGTTCTTTGATGCAGCTTATGATGGTACCATGGAGGTCTGGGGAGCATTGATCGCATCAGCACTCACGACTATTGCCGTCTTTCTTCCTATCATCTTTCTTGAGAATGAGGCTGGACAGCTCTTTAAAGACATTGCTATCGCCGTGACGGCAGCCGTTAGTTTTTCACTCTTCGTCTCTATTTCTGTTATTCCTATGTTGTGGAACCAGCTGATGAAGTTCTCTGCACATGAAACGCATCAGGCTAAAGAGACAGAGTCGTCACTGGTAAGACTCGGGCACTATATCAACCATAAGATAATGCATTATGTACGATGGACACTGCAAAGCAAAGGCCATCAGATCACAACAGTTGCAATATTGGTGTTTTTTTCCCTCTCCAGCACATGGATTCTATTTCCGAAGATGGAGTATCTGCCACAAGGAAACAGAAACCTTGTCTTCAATATCATGATACCACCGCCTGGACTCTCCTATGAAGAGGGGAAACAGATCGGTGAGAGTGTGTACCAAAAACTTGAAAAATACACTAAATCAGATATCGATGGCTACCCTCAGATCAAGAGAATATTTTATGTCGCCGGGGGTGATTTCATGATCTTCGGTGCACTCAGTAAAGACCCAAGCCGTGCCGGCGAGCTTATTCCCATCCTTAAAAAAGTCGCCAATTCCTTTCCGGGCATTTTTGGTATCTCCAAACAGGCCGGTGTTTTCGAACGCGGTTTGGGGAAAGGGCGCAATGTCGATATCGATATCAGCGGTCAATCCATAGAAGAGCTTGCTAAAGTCGCGGGAGAACTTTTTGGGACCCTTCATCAAAAAATCCAAGGTTCGCAGATAAAACCGGAACCTTCGATTGAGCTTCTTTTTCCTGAGGTCAAAATAATCCCCGACCATGAACGCTTGAACGTACTCGGTCTTGATGCCCGTTCGCTGGGCATTATCGCGGATGTCCTCATGGATGGCCGCAAGATTTCTGAATTCAAAGAGGACGGTAAGAAAAAGATCAACCTCATCATCAAAGCCGATCAGGAAAACATTACTACACCCGAAGAGCTGTACCATGCACTTGTTGCAACACCGACAGGTGATCTTGTAACCTTTGACTCCCTCGCCAAGCTTGAAAGAAGTTCGAGTATCAGTGTTATCCGCCACCTTGGTGGGAAACGTACCATTACCTTACAGGTCACACCCCCCAAAGATCTAACCGTTCAAGAGACTATTGAGATCATACAAAAAGAGATTCTACCCCAGGTACAGAACAAAGAGATTGATATCAAACTCACTGGGACAGCTGATAAACTTGTCGATACAATCGCAAGTATGAAACTGAACCTTCTCTTGGCTATTGTGATCACTTATCTTTTGATGTCCGCTCTCTTTGGAAACTTCTTCTACCCTCTGATTATCATGGTCACTCTTCCTCTTGCGGCGGCAGGTGGGTTTATTGGACTGAGTCTTACCAATACCTTTTTAGCCGCACAGGCACTGGACATCCTGACCATGCTGGGATTCGTCATACTTATCGGTATCGTGGTCAACAATGCGATTTTGATCGTCCATCAAAGTTTAAACCTGGTACGTAATCATGGGATTGAGCATAAAGAAGCTGTTATAGAAGCTACACATTCCAGACTTCGTCCGATCTTCATGAGTACCCTAACCTCTCTCTTTGGAATGCTGCCACTGATCTTGGCCCCGGGTCCGGGATCTGAGTTCTATAGAGGATTGGGTTCTGTTATCACAGGAGGCTTGGCCTTTTCAACCCTCTTCACACTCTTTGTCATCCCTGCACTATTACTCTTTGCTATCAGAATGGAAGAGATCAAGACTGAAAAGGAAAAACAACAATGAAAAAAATATCACTGATACTACTCTCAGTCTTACCCCTTTTTGCCCTCGACATCAATGAAGCGATAGAAAGGGCTATGCATAATAACCCTTCGTTAAAAGAGAAAAAACTTCTTTTTCACGCCTCAAAAGAAGAGACCAGCGCTGCATGGTCAGGTTTTAAACCGACTCTTGATCTTTCATACGCCTATAGCCGGTTTAGCCAGGAGAACTTCGTCGGATCAAATTCGGCATCCAGTGCCGATGCCGCATTACGGTACAATCTTTTCAACGGTTTTTCAGACAAATTCAACCTCAAGGTAAGCGAAGAGAATGAGAAGGTCGCTGAATATACCCATGATGCCACGAAAGCCGATCTAAAACTTCAGGTATATCTGGCCTATGTTAACTACCTGCGTTCCAAGCAGCAGATCATTGTCGCGAAAGACACGATCAAACTCCTGGATCAACAGCTCCAAGACGCAAAGAACTTCTTTGAACAAGGGGTGTTTGCAAAGAATGACTACCTGCAAGTCGAAGTTGAGCGTTCCACCGCTGAGCAGGCACTTTTAAATGCGAAACGCAATATCAAGATTGCCTTTTATAACCTTAAACGGCTTCTCGGTTCCGAACTTTACGATGATGAGACCATACAAAACGTTTCAAGAAAGCAGAAAGCACTCATTACTTCTGACTTAAGAGCAGCCATGCTGAACAACAGAAGTGAACTTAAGGTATTACGTGCGCAAAAAAGAGCGCTCAACTACTCCTATGAAGAAGCTGCATCGAACTATTATCCACAAGTGGATGCAGAGGCCAAATACCAGGTGGCGGGTGTCGATCCTATTCCCAATGGAGGAGCGACCTTTCAAACCCATGACCAGACAACAGCAACGTTGACCCTAAACTGGAATATCTATCAGGGAGGAGCGGATGAAGCAAAACGTGCCTCGTTGTTGTATCAGGAAAGTGCAAGTAATGAACGCCTCAATGCACTCTATCTCGAACTTGATTTCCAACTGGAAGAGTCCATTGAAGCCTATGAACTTGCACGGCACCAGATCACGGTTTCAGCCAAAGCACTTGAACAGGCAAAAGAAAACTTCAGGATAACAAAAAATCAATTTGATGCCAACATCGCTAATACAAGCCTGATGCTTGATGCGCAAAGATTTCTGGCCTTGGCCCAGGTAGATTATTACACGGCTTATTTCTCTTTATACGATGCGATGGGGAAGATCGAAAGAGTTATTGAAGACGAGATATTCTAATAAATCTCGTCAAAATGAAATTGTTCCTTTGATAGGTAAAGAACCTAGAACCTGATAGCATCAAGGACCATATTCGTCCCTGCTTCTATACGAACGACTCTATCTGCAATCTGTAAGACTTTTGAACCGATCGGACCGGTTGAAAGCTGAAGTTCCAATTCTCGCGGTACCGGTTTAGCATACATCATATACTCTTGAGGAATAGGTTGACCCACACTGACTTTGTTCTGCCAACCCGGTGGAAGCTGCTTACCACGTCTGAGCTTTTTCGCCAATCCCGGTGGAAGGCTTCGATAATAGGAATAAACGGCACCCTGCTCTTGTGAGGAAAACTGTTTTTTACTCTGTTTATACTTTTTATGTTTTTTGTTCTTTTTGTGTTGTTTTGATTTATTTTTTCCCGCATGTTCGGGTTTGTCTGCATAAAGGGTCCCGGTACACAAAGCCGTGGCCAATATGATAGATGTTACAATCTTCATTAAAACTCCTGTCAAATTAATCTTTATAATAATAACCCAAAAACCATAAAGAGAACTAAAGAGATGATTCCGCTTAACATCGCATAAGGAAGCTGGGTACGTACGTGTTCGATATGATCACAATCAGCTGCCATAGAAGAGATGATTGTCGTGTCTGAAATAGGAGAGCAGTGATCACCAAAAACACCACCTGAGATTACGGCTGCAATAACCAAAGGCAGATCACTTTGCAAGACGGCAGCCATAGGAAGTGCTATAGGAATCATAATACTGAATGTCCCCCATGATGTTCCTGTTGAAAAAGCGATCAAAGCAGCCACGATAAATATGACGGCCGCTAAAAATGAAGGGTTTAACATCCCTTCAACCAACGAAGCCAGATAAGGACCGGTATTCATCTCTACCGTTACCTCACCCAGACTAAAGGCAAGCAAGAGTATTGCACCAATACCAACCATATTGCCTGCACCCGCTTTAGCTTCTTTAAAATACTCTTCAACCGACATGACTCCTGTTATGAGGTAATAGGCAAAGATGAAGCCAAGGCTAACAAGAACCGCATAAAAGATGGCACTTGACCCACTCCCTTCGAGGATGTTCCCATCGCCGCTTAAATACAGAACAACAGGTACTGACAGCAGCATTACGGCGATAGGATAGAACATCGCCTTCATACTCACATCGCTGCGAACATATTCTCGCTCACAATCATCACTCTCCTGCTGTGCCTCTGATTCCGCCTTTTTCATCGGTCCAAAGTCTTTGCCGGTAATAATCACACTCAGCAATACCAACATGGTAACAATCGCATAAAAATTCAGAGGAATGGCATAGACCAACAGAGAAAGTTTGTTTCCTTCTATCACCCCTGCGGTTATTTGAACACCTATAAGTCCCAGTAGCAATGCTCCCCACCCATTGAAAGGGAAAAGCGAACACACCGGTGAAGAGGTACAATCACACAGATAGGCCAACTTTTCATTGGAGATCTTGTAACATTTAGCCAAAGGTCTCGTCAGGGTACCTACGACCAAAGCAGTAATAGATGATTCCAGAAAGATCAATATACCGACAAAATAACCCATCAGTAACGTGTCCCGTTTACTCTTGATCTGCTTCTGTCTGACATAAAAGATAAAAGCCTCAATCCCACCTGATGCCGATATCAGGCGTATGATAGCACCGACCATTATGACAAAGAAAAGTGTCTTTATCTTCCAACCTTCACTGAATTGTGCCAGTAGTCTCTCAATGGTTTCGGGAATAAAACCATAAAGACTTCCACCCGAAAGGATGAGTTCTGCGATAATAATTCCGCTTAACAATGAGACAAAGACCTGTCGTGTCAAAAGAGCCATGACGATAGCAATAAAAGGGGGAAGAAGTGAAAGGCTGCTTAAAGGTTCTATTCTAGACTTCTTTGTTTCGTTTAGAGTTCCATGACATAACGTGTGATACCTGCACGACCGAAATCTTCGAGATAATAGTCACTTCTTTTCTCTTCTTTCGCTGTAAAGCCCATCTTTTCATAGGCAAGTTGTGTCTCAATTGAACCAATCTCTATGTTGGTCTGTGCTCTTCTAAACCCTTTAAGACGTGCGTTCAAAAGTACCTTTTTAACCAGCTCTTTGACAACGCCAAGTCCGCGATATTTCTCTTTTGTGATCATGAAATCAAGTACCAGGGTATTCTTCTCTACTTCGCTCTCGCACAACAGATAAGAGGCAATGCGCTCTTTGTAGTCACCCTGACAGCCCATCTGCGTCAGCGCTTCACTCATCTTGTCCCATGAAAGCTTATGCCCGTCATAACCACACAAGGTACCTGCTGGCTCTCCATCGACCTCTGCAATCAAAAAATTACTATAATGACAGATCGTCTTTATATCATGCTGGATCAAGGCTTCAAGTGCTTTTGTAATATCTTCTGCCGGAGAAAAGATAAGATCGAAAACTCCCTGCTTTTTACCTGCGCGGGAGGATTCTAAAATAGCCCACGCGATAAATGGAACATCATCAATTGTTGCTGCACGAATTTTCATAGCTGTTTCCCTGATTCTATAAGACATCTGTTTTAAAATTTCATTTATGGTATTATAGTTATCTTTAAATCAAACTAAGTTATTGCAATTATGATGAAATATCTTCTTCTCCTCGCTTGTTCCTTTAGTCTGTATGCCACTATACTTATTCCTGCCTCAAGCAAGCAGATTCTTCTTGTCTCTTCGGAGGGTTTTAATAATACAAAGGCCACCCTCAAGACCTTTGAACGTTCGAAAAACGGATGGCATGAAGTCTTTGAACCTGTTTCCGTGAACTTGGGCCGCAAAGGTCTGGCCTGGGGGAAAGGTGTTGTCGAGTTCTCGCATCAACCCGATGAACCTTTAAAGATAGAAGGTGACGGAAAATCACCTGCAGGCCTCTTTCGTCTGGGGCTCTTCTTTGGTTATGATGAACAAAATTTCGGTTTTCCCTACCTAAAAGTCGGCAAAAACACCCTCTGTATTGATGACAGTGATTCATTACACTACAACAAGATCATCGAAAGCACAGAGGAATCACGCTTCAAAAGTTTTGAATACATGAAGCGTGAAGACCGACTTTACCGTTTAGGTATCACAGTGAAACATAATGAAGATAACCTGAAAAGACAAGGTTCATGCATCTTCATACATATACAAAGAGCTGAAAATTCGCCAACTTCAGGGTGTACTTCCATGCAGGAAGCAGAACTTTTGAAAATTATGAAATGGTTAAAAGAAGAGAGTCGGCCCTTACTCCTGCAGCTTCCAAGTTCTTATCTGAAAGAAGGGTTTGATTAACAAGGACCTATCAACGGTGACAATCCGCTTCTGCTTTGAAAAGTGTCGTACCGACATAGGGTTTTATACGGCCATGCCATTCAATATAGCGGATTGAGTCTCGTCCGCACGAATTGACAGCACTTTTGTCGTATGACTTCATCTGTTTGATGGCATCTCTTACCATACAAGCATCGTTCTCATCTTTCAAGAGCTTGATCATCCAATAGTTGATGGCCGTGATATCATTGAGGCAAGCCATCTTTTCATGCTCCTCACTCTCACGTAACATATACAACTCTTCTTTAAGACGCATGATATTCTCTTCATAATACGCAAGCTTTGTCAAGACCTTCTTTGTCTCCACAGTAACAGGAGGCTCTTCGAAGAGAGCTTTTTCATCCTCGTGTCCTGTAGTCTCTGCAAGCATGACTTGTTCAGGCATACTCTGTACTTCAACCGCCGGAGTCGATACCT
>JBFEWG010000075.1:0-9697 GCA_041546465.1 Sulfurimonadaceae bacterium | reverse complement strand
GGAGATTTCATACTGCTCAAAGCCTTTCTCTTTGATCCGGTCAATAAAAAAGGTGGAAAGCTCCAGTTTTTCTTTGGCCGCTTCCGGGTGTGCCTCAAAAAGGGTGTTCTCTTCAATGGTCAATGCATAGGCGGAAATATGGTCGACAGGGAGGGAAAAGGCGGTATCGATATCATCTGTCAGGAGCTTTTTTGTATCCATCTTTGTCGCGTAGATGAGGTCAAGCGAGATATGTTCAAAGCCGATCTCTTTGGCTGCCTTGATGGCATTAGCAGCCTGTTGGGAGTTGTGCTCACGTCCGAGAAACTTCAATTTGGTGTCATTAAAGCTTTGTACACCGAAACTGACACGGGTACAGCCAAGCTCTTTCATCCCTTTAAGCCAGGCCGTGCTTGCGGAGTTGGGGTTGGCTTCTGTGGTGATCTCGATATCCTCTTTGAGATAAGGTGCCAAAAGGGTGAAGAGTTCACGATACAGTTCGGGTGCTACGGTTGATGGTGTTCCCCCTCCGATAAAGATGGATGAGATCGATTTTATCTGTGCTTCAAAACGCTTCAGCTCATGTTCTGTCTGCTGATAAAGGGCATCCATGTAGGCCTTGATCTGATCAAACTTGTCGACATAGGAATTGAAGCTGCAGTAGTGGCATTTACTGTCACAAAAAGGAATGTGGATATAAAGTAAAATGTTCATTCCTTTTCAATTGCTATTAATGCTTAATTTTGTAGAATTCTATCACAAAACTCTCGGCACTAAAGCCGGGAGTGACTTGAGTAAACAAGGGAAATGTCTGTTTAAGCGATATTTCCTTGAGTTTTCTCTGTGCAGACAGGGAAGGAAAAACGGAAAACATGGAAAAAATATATCGACCTAATGTCGCTATTATCGTACTTAGCGCTGAGTATCCGAAAAAGAAGGATATCCTTATCGCTGAACGAAGTGATCTGGCGGATATCTGGCAGTTTCCCCAAGGCGGTATAGATGAGGGGGAAAGCCCTGAAGAGGCACTTTACAGGGAGCTGGAAGAGGAGATCGGAACAGGTGATGTGACGATCATCTCTGAGTACCCGGAGTGGGTCTCGTATGACTTTCCCTCCCATGTGGCAAAAAAGATGAAACCTTATGCAGGACAGACACAGCGCTATTATCTTGTACAGTTGAATGAAAGTGCTGAGATTGACCTGGAAACAGAAATACCAGAGTTTATTGATCATAAGTTTGTTGATTTTTCAGAACTTCCAAAGTATATCGCGCACTTCAAACGTCCGGTATATGAGAAGGTTCTGGGTTATTTTAAAGAAGAAGGGTACTTTTAATGTTAATCGTACAGAAATTTGGTGGAACGAGTGTCGGTGATTTGGACCGTATACAAAATGTAGCAAACCGTGTCCAAAAAACGGTAAATGAAGGACATCAGGTTGTGGTGGTCGTCTCTGCAATGAGTGGTGAGACGAATAAACTTATAGGGTATGCCGAGCATTTCAGTGCTACCCCTTCTGCAGCAGAAGTGGACATGCTGTTGAGTTCGGGTGAACGTGTGACCGCTTCGCTGCTCTCGATTGCTTTGAATGAGATGGGTCATCCGACAGTTGCTATGACAGGACGTCAGGCAGGAATCGTCACGACTGCCAAGCATACCAAGGCAAGGATAGAGAACATTGATTCTTCCAATATGCAAAATGCTATTGATGCTGGAAAGATTGTTGTCGTCGCCGGTTTTCAAGGGGTGAGCGAAGAAGGTCTGGTCACGACACTTGGTCGTGGCGGTTCAGACCTTTCTGCTGTTGCTATTGCCGGTGCGCTAAATGCCGACCTCTGCGAAATTTATACCGATGTTGACGGTATCTATACAACAGATCCGCGTATTGAGCCGAAAGCGAAGAAGATCGATAAAATCTCCTATGAAGAGATGTTGGAGATGGCTTCACTGGGTGCAAAAGTCCTACAAAACCGTTCGGTCGAGTTGGCAAAAAAACTTAATGTAAATCTAGTAACACGTTCAAGCTTCTCGGATGCAGAAGGAACATTAATCACGAAGGAAGAGAATATTATGGAACAACCATTAGTAAGCGGTGTCGCGTTGGACAGAAACCAGGCTCGTGTGAGTCTTATCGGTGTAGCTGATCGTCCTGGGATCGCTGCTGATATCTTTAATACCTTGGCAAAAGACGAAATCAACGTAGATGTCATCTTGCAGACAGTTGCACATGACGGTACGACAAATATAGACTTTACGGTGCCGATGAACGAGATCGAGAATGCGAAGACTATTGTTCAAGGCTTTATTGACAAAGATGAGATCAAAAGTACAGACTTTAATGATGCTATTGCCAAGGTCTCTATTGTCGGTGTCGGTATGAAATCACATGCCGGTGTCGCAGCCAAAGCATTTTCAACGATGGCGGCGGAAAATATCAATATACGTATGATCTCGACATCTGAAATCAAAGTCTCTATGGTTATCGAAGAGAAGTACAGCGAACTGGCTGTACGTTCGCTGCATAACGCGTTTGAACTAGATAAATAGAGAGTAATAGATGCAGCAACTCTTAAAATGGACACTCGAGACGATCCGCGCCGATGAAGCGATGCTCAGCTGGCTCGAAGAGCAGCGTTTCGAGTGGACTGCAGCTGCTGCACAGGCGATCAAGCAGATAGTCGACGGCCGTACTGTCATTCTAGTGACGGATCATGAAAGAAAATGGTTTGGTCACTATATTACTTCCTCACTGAACAAGCCAAGCCTTGACAGACCGATTATTCCTATGGTGTGCTTGGATCAGCTCTATCCCTATTACGATATGATCACAGGTGGTGAGAAGATCGATGTCCTTACGGATATGCTCTCTATGTCTTATGGAGAGGAGTATTTCTTCTGGTACATCGGAAAAGGTGACGACAAGCGGGCTGATATTGCCAAACGTGAAGACAGT
This sequence comes from Sulfurimonadaceae bacterium, assembly GCA_041546465.1. Lineage (GTDB taxonomy): Bacteria > Campylobacterota > Campylobacteria > Campylobacterales > Sulfurimonadaceae. Next base: position 6,764 of record JBFEWG010000075.1, on the reverse strand, counting down.
AGCTTTTTATGGATCATGGATGAGGATTTTCAAAATGCATTTCCCCTGCGTTCATATGATAAACTTTTGGATATCAAGCTATTACATCTGTACAGGATGTTTGACAAGACACTTAATGCCGTATTATTTGGTGAGATAGACATCATAGAATGAAACCTGAAGACTCTTTGCAAGGCGCACATATCCTTATCACTGACCAGGTTGAAGAAGAGATAGGATCAGTCAAGCAGAGACTTTCCCCCTCCCGTGTCGTCTCGTTTTACAAAGATGACTTTTTAATCGATGATGCCAAAGAGGTTATTCGCGAAGCCTATATTGCCGAAGAGAAGACAAAATATATCATCCTTGCTGCGAAACTTTTTAATGAGGCCTCTCAAAATGCACTGTTGAAGCTTTTGGAAGAGCCTCCGAGAAATATCGAGTTTATTATCATTACCGAATCAAAGTCTGCTCTCTTGCCTACTGTACGTTCACGACTTCCGCTTGTTTCACTCAAGGTTCATAAGGAACCACTCGTTCTTGATCTTTCCCTTAAAAAGCTTGATCTTGCTTCTCTGTTCGCCTTTATTAAAGAGCATGAACGTACTTCAAAGCATGAGGCAAAAGAGTTGATCGAAGCACTCTATCGCAAGGCGATGGAAGAGAATATCATGTTAAATTCGAGTCAGTTGGAGAGTTTTGAGACAGCCTATAAACTCATCGGGCTCAATGCACGTTTGAACAGTGTCTTGAGTATGTTATTGATGAAGTTCATCAGAAGGTAGCAGGGATGTATGTTCGTAGACTTTCCAATGACATTGATACCAGAGCATGGATCGAAAAGCTAAAGGTTGACGGTGGCGGTCGGAAGATCCTTGATGAGAAGATGCATTTGGAGCTTTTTTATATTCAAAACCTTCATGTCGGTGCGGCCAATATCCTGAAACAAGACGCGCTTTCAATCGGTGCTGATCTTGCGGTACCCAAAAGTACGGTTATATGTGATGAAGCCTATGTGGATTGTGTCTTGATGGGTACACGCAAGCATATGAAGACACTCTCACGAAAAGAGCTTGCCCAACCCTTCGGACTTAAAAAGCTGGCACAGGAACTACAGCGTTTCCTAAAAGCGAAAGAAAACAGACCTTATCAGATCATGGGGGTTTTAAACGCCAATGATGACAGCTTCTATGATATGAGTCGGTTCAAAGAAAAAGATGCTCTTGTCAAGATCGAAGCAATGATAGATGAGGGTGCGGATATTATTGATATCGGTGCCGTCTCGTCACGACCTGGTTCTCTAGCCATAAGCCAGGAAGAAGAGTTGTCAAGACTCAAACCTATTCTGGATGTGATTTATGAGCAGAAGATCTATGATAGAGTACAGCTGAGTCTGGATTCTTATGCTCCTTTGGCATTATCCTATGCCCTGGAGAGAGGCTTTGGTATTGTCAATGACATCACGGGACTGGAAAACGATGAGGTATGTCGGCTTGTGGCTTCTTATCAGGCCAAGGCTGTCATCATGCATATGCAGGGTACTCCGCAGACGATGCAGACGAACCCGAATTATGAGAACCTTTTTGAAGAGCTGGAATCTTTTTTCTCTGAACGTATTGAAAAGGCTGAAACATTCAATATCAAAGAGCTTGTCTTGGATGTGGGTATCGGTTTTGGCAAGCGTCTTGAGGATAATCTCTCCCTGATCAAGCACCTGTCACACTTTAAAAAGCTTGATAAAGAGCTGTTGATCGGTGCCAGCCGTAAGTCCATGATCAATGCTATCTTCCCATCTAGTGTTGAGGAGAGGCTTCCGGGTACCCTCGCGATTCATCTGAAAGCTTATGAGAATGGTGCTTCCATTATCCGTACCCATGATGTGAAAGAACATAAGCAGGCTTTTGCTGTACATCAGGCGATGATAAACACTATTTAGCCATTTTTTCTTTATATAGTCTCCTTTCAAGGAGTCCCTATGTCACAGCTATCAATACTATATTCAGATATAAAAGATTTTGTCTATATCACACTGAAACTACAGGCTAGAATGCATGAATTGGATGAGAGTTTCTACAGTGTGAAAAGTACATACAGTCGTATCAATACATATATTTTTACCCGACTTACAAATGACACCAAAGAGGGCATTGGATATGCAAAAGAGGCAATGATGGCCGGATTTGAGCGATTAAAAGACGAAGAAGATTTACCAATGTTCTCTTATGACACTGTTGAGGAACTGAGACGTTCCTTTGAAGATAGATTAGGAGAGAGGAATGTATTATGATACCTTCTATCCAATTGCAAAAAACATCAAGAAACGAAGAACTGCTTCGTGCAGGCAGACAAGACGTACTCCAAGGTTTTTAAGAGGCTGAAGAGATAGGGGGCAGTGCCTTGCCTGATATAGCGTATAAGACAATAAAGATCATTAATCAGGCATTGATTGAGGGTGGTTTTTAGTCTTAAATGAGAAAGTATAAAGAGGGATGACCCTCTTCTTATGCCATGATATTTTTAATAAGGTAAAAGACAAAGGCTGCAATAGCGGCTGCTGCGGGAACAGTAATGAGCCATGCTGCTACAATCTTCATGATGGCGGAGCGTTTAACATACTTGGCTTTTTTTGCACGTTTTAGGTGTTTCTTCTCAAGTTGGATCTTCTCATCCTCTTCTTCGATTAGAACCTTCAACTCTTCTATGCGTTCAAGATCTGCATCACTCTTTTCATCAAGGGATTTAAGCTCTTTAAGCTCTGTCTTGAGATTCTTTTTTATTCTTTTGTCTTCATTGAGTTGCGCTTCTTCTGCTTCGATTCTCTCCTGTTCAGTCGTCGTTGAAAGATATTCTCTGAGAAAACCGACACCAAAGATACCCCCGATTGCAATATGTGTTGAAGAGACCGGCAGACCCAATTGTGAAGCGATGATCACGGTGATCGCAGCAGCCATTGCCACAGAATAGGCACGGATCTGGTTGAGCTGCGTGATCTCAGAGCCTACGGTACGGATCAGCTTTGGGCCGTAAAGGGCAAGGCCCAATGAGATACCCATGGCACCAACGAGCATTACCCATAACGGGATGGCAGCTTTAGAGGCTATAGCAGAACTTTGAACGGCATCAACGATAGCTGCCAATGGACCAACCGCATTTGCGACATCATTTGCACCATGTGCAAAAGAAAGAAGTGCTGCGGCAAAGATCAAGGGAATAGTAAAAAGTGAGTTCGCATCATTAGCAGTGTTTGTCAAAGAAGCAGAAGCTTTTTGAATCATCGGTTTTACAATGACAAAGACGATAACAGCAGTAAAAAGTCCGATACTTAAAGCAGCCATTAGTGTCGGTTTTTTTGTCACTTCAAAAGCATAAGGTGAGAAAGCATTTATTGCCTCTATAATATTGGGCCAGATCTTTTTAAGACCTTTTAGCGTTAAATAGGTAGCAAAAGCAAAGGCCATGATAGCGACATAAATCGGGACCATCTTTCGCATCGCTTCAAGTCTGTCTTCTTTATAGAGAATGCTCTTTTTAAGCGTGAAAAGGAAAATCGCGGCGATGATGGCACCTAGTACAGGTGAGATAACCCATGATGCAGCGATCTTACCCATAGTCCCCCATGATACGATAGAGAAACCTGCTGCAGCGATACCACCGCCCATCACACCTCCGACAATAGAGTGTGTCGTTGAGACCGGAGCACCTACCTTGGTAGCGATGTTTAGCCAGATACCTCCGGCAAGAAGTGCTGAGGTCATCGCCCAGATAAACTCTTCCGTATTGATGAACAGGGCCGGATCGATAATGCCTTTTTTGATAGTACTGACAACATCTCCTCCTGCGATCAAAGCACCACCCGCCTCAAAGATAGCGGCAATAAGGATTGCCCCGCCCATCGTCAACGCTTTGGAACCGACTGCCGGACCTACATTGTTGGCAACATCATTCGCACCGATGTTCAAGGCCATGTACGCACCAAAAACGGCTGCGATTACCAGAAAGACATTATTAGTCGCATTATCTGCACCAAAGGCATACCAAAGGACACCAAGCATGAAGGTCAATGCAACCCCCATCTTTAAAAAATCGGTTTGTGAACTTTTTACAGCTTTTTTTTCTATTTTTTTGAGTGTGTGGATATCCATTACGTTCCCTGAGTTAGATAAGTTAGTCATTGTATTACATAATTAGGTGCAAGTGACATAGACTTTTGTGGTCAAGATTATATCGAATATAGACAGTTACAAATGTTAAGTATAAAAATTTGAAGGAAGGAAAGGAGCTAAGCGGACTTAGGCTCCTGTCTATTTTTCTAAAAGATAGGCTTTAATGATCTTTTGATCTTCATAAGGACGGTTTGCACGTGGTGATACATCAACCATCTCCAGTTTTTGCACGTTTTCATATCCTGACTTTACTTCGCCGAATATGGTATGTCTTCCGTTTAACCAGGGTGTCGGTGCGACGGTGATAAAGAACTGACTTCCATTGGTTGATGGTCCGGCATTAGCCATGGCCAAGATACCCTTTCTGTTAAAGGTGACATTGGGTGCAAACTCGTCCCTGAAAGGTTTATCCCATATACACTCTCCCCCTCGGCCTGTTCCGGTAGGGTCACCACCTTGAATCATAAACCCTCTAATGATACGATGGAAAATAAGACCGTCGTAATATCTGTTTTTGACATGTGTAACAAAGTTCTCTACTGCTAAGGGTGCAATGTTTGGAAAGAGTTCAAGTGTGATCTTGCCTTGTGTTGTCTCTAGTACGACAATCGGATTGTTAGTGACACTTTTTTTCGCCAGTGATTCATGCAGGGATGAGCCCTCCAGTAGTAGGGCAAGACTTAAGAACAGTAACAGGATTTTAATCAGTTTCATTGTTTTTTCCTTTTATATGATTAATAAGTTGGTTGACACTCACATCTTCACTTAAGACAAAGCTTTTCTCTCGAGCACGAGAGATCAGTTCTATTAAGCTGTCTTCAGGGATGTCATCAATGATGACGATGACATAGTCATTGACGATACATGATATATGACTAAGAGGATAGAGCTGTATCCCTTCTTTTGCATGTGGATCATCAAAGAGAAAAGAGATGGGTGTAAAGTAGTTGTCTATCTCACTTTGAAGTTGCAAAAGTTCTTCTTTATTATAATGGACAAGTGATATCTTCTCGGCAGATGTATGTTTCAGTAATTGCTCGAGTATAAGCAATGTGTTCATAAAAGTGTTACCGCTTTTCAAACTCAAGCTATTGGATAGTTTTTCAACTTCAAGTCCTTCACAGGCAGCACACAAAGCAGGTGAGAGCCTGTAGTTGTTTACAAGAGGAAAGGATAGGATATTGTCTAGCTCATATGACGAAGAGACAAGCAGTCGACCTTTTTTGTCTAACAAATGTCTGAGACTTTTTAGATCAGAGGGATTGATATCATCACATACGATAAGGTCATATCTCTCTTTTGTGTGCAAACGTTTTTTTATCGATTCAAAGCTGCTGACAGTGATATCGGCCGGGTTCAGGCTCCAATGCGAGTTTTCAATAAACTTAAAAATAAGGGATTGAAGGTGATGGACATTACATGGAAGTTTGCCGAATATGATAAGGTTAATGCTGGGATCATTCATCTTCTCATATAAGGCTTTAGCGATGATCAGTGAACTTTTACCTGAACCGGGGAGCGCTTTGATATTAAGCGTGTCTACAATGTCTGTATGGACGGCATGTTGTTGTTCCAGTGTCATAAGAATATTTTTTTCAGGGACAATAAACTCGCCGAAAAGAGCTTGTTTGATCTTATCGGTATCGTAGTTTTTACTCTCTTTTCCCAAGATAATTTCTTCATACTGCTGTTGAGTACTGTCATTGAATAAAGCAAGGGTTTTAGGGATATACTGATGAAAGCTTTCATCGAGGTAGTCAAACTCGCCCTCGCTGAGGTTGAGACAGATAAGTATAGAACGCACCGGTGCTATCTGTGTATTGAACATCTCTTCAAAACGTTGTTGGACAAAACTTTTATCATCTATGGTACGGATATCAGCTTTAGAGGCATTGCCATTAGCCAAACTAGCCGTGACATTTTCAAGTTCAAGAGCAGAATAGTTGAAAAAATTAAATAAGACAACACCGGCAGAAGGATGGATCATTACGTACGGAATTCTCTTTTTCTCTTGATGATTAAAGATATCAGCTTTTGTATAGAAAGACGCTGTGTCATCAAAGCGCAGCTTCAGCTCTTGAAACGTCTCATCGGAAGGTGTTGATTCAGTGTTGTTGGTAGCAGAGTTAAATAGTTTGGAAAAAAGGCTCAAATACTACCTCGTGTGCTAAGTAGCAGAAGTTGTCAACAGACTTTTTAAAATTCTATTTATAGAGACTTTAAAAAAACTATTGGGAATGAAGTGGTTAGTTACAGAAAGAGATCGGCCGAAGCCGAAAAAGGTAATTATTTACCTGCAGCTACGCGATCTTTAAGACCTTTACCTGCTTTGAATTTAGGAACCATCTTGTCAGATGTAGTATAAGTTTTGTTAGTTCCTGGAACTTTACCGCTTTTACCTTTTTGTAGAGCAGAAGCAAAGCTACCAAATCCAACTAGAGAAACATCTTCTTTTTTTACAAGTGCTTCAGTTACAGCTTCAGTGAATGCTTTGATTGCAGATTCCGCTTCTACTTTAGTTTTGTAGTCGCCACATTTTTGAACTAGTTCAACAAATTGTGCTTTATTCATCGTGTACCCTCTTGTGAGTTAAAGTATGCTCATAATTTAAAACTTAAATTT
>JBFEWG010000116.1:0-6064 GCA_041546465.1 Sulfurimonadaceae bacterium | reverse complement strand
GAGATTCGTCGTATCTCTCTCTTCATACGAGATGATCTCAAGTTCACCAAAAGCCTCAGGCACTTCATTACGCTTTAACAGGAAAGCCGGATTCGAAGAGGGATGGTATCCTTCACCTTCCCCTTCTCGCTCGACAAAGGTCTCATAGATAAACACTCCCTCTTTTTTCAAGGCCTTGATGATCTGTGAGAAGAGATTCCGTTCAAGGTAGTTGATCTTTACGATAAGGTCATAACTCTCAACATCCAACTCATAGGTATCAAGGTCTGCTTCTATCTTGTTAATGGCCTGAATATCTTTGACTTTGGAAAGTGCAAGGTCTGAGAGGTCAACGGCATCTACGACAAAGCCTTGATCCGCTAAAAAGTGGGTGTTTCGCCCCATGCCGCAGGCGATATCAAGAGCCTTGCCTTTATTGACCAGATGAATATTGTCTTTTAAAATATCCGAGGTCTCATGCGGCATAGGGAAGCCCTTGAGGTATTTTTCATTCCATCGCTGTTTATCACTAATCAAACGCTCATCCTTATACTTTTTTCAATACGATAAGTGCCTTGTCTTTTTCATCATAAAGGTCAAGGTAGGCACTCTGAACGACCTTGAAGTTCTTCAGTTTTTTAAAGAGCTTCAGCCCATGAAAATACTGCACTATAGTACTCTGTTCTTTCCTGTAACGTCCATCGTCCTCTTTTTCGAAAAGAGTAAAAGTGGTATGAAGTTCATTTTCTTCAAACACCGCATCGACAGCCAGAAACATCCCGTCCTCTTCCTGTGTCATCGTGCCTTCGGCCACATTGGAAAAACCGTGCAGTGTGTTGATATCAAAGACAAAGATGCCCTCATCGTTGAGTACTTCGTGAACACAGTCGATGAACTGCTCAAGTTCACCCGGAGAGACAAAGTTCAAAACATCAAAGACAGCTACCACGGCGTCATACTTTTTATCCACCTCGCAGATGGACTTGTGCTCGGCATTGAGACCTTTGGCCTTGGCCTTTTGTACCATTGACTCGCTTAGGTCTATCCCTTCACAGGCGATATCGAACTGTTCGAACTTCTCCATCAGTTCGCCCCGACCACAACCGATATCAAGTAATGTACTTATTTCATAATTATAAAGGACTTCAGTATAGAGTGTGTGCAGGTAGGCAGTCGACTCTTCTATGCCTAAAAGATGTTCGACCTTGGAATATAAGTCTAGGTTTTTCATATTTATCCGGATATATACGTATTAGACACGTATAGATATATCAGCGATTATTCAGCTTCAATTACAGAAGCTATCTTTTCAAAGATATCGAGGACTTCTGACTTCTTCTCGAAGTAACTGTTCTTATTGGCGATCAGATAGGTCGATGATGTCATAATCTCTTCAACCACTTCAAGGCCGTTTTGCTTCATCGTCGTACCGGTCTCGACAATATCGACGATCATATCTGCAAGGCCGACAAGCGGTGCCAGTTCGATCGATCCGTAGAGCTTGATGACATCAGCTGCAACAGCGCGCTCAGCGAAATAGCGTTTTGTTATGTTGACCATCTTTGTCGCAACTTTGAGCTCCGGTTTGCTCAGGTCCAGTTTCTCACCCTTGCGCATCCCGATTGCGACTTTACAGACGCCCTTTTTAAGATCAAGCAGACGAATAACATCAAGTCCCTGCTCTTCAAGTGTATCGAGTCCGACCACGCCGATATCGGCAGCCTGATGATAGACATAGGTCGCAACGTCCTGGTTACGTACTAGCAAAAACTTGAAGTTCGGTGTCTCTAGGATCAGTTTTCTATCATCAAACTTGAACTCTTCTCCAAATATTGAAGCAAAGATTTCCAGTGTCTCTTCAGCGATACGGCCTTTTGGCAGGGCTACAGTAAGCATTAGGCTTGTCCTTGTATGATCTTTTTCATTCCCTTGAATACCAGTTCATGATCGATGACGGCTTCAGGAATAAAGGTTAATAGTCTCTCGGCATCCCCGCCTGTCAAAATAACGGGCATAGAATCTGAAAGTGTACGGATATGAGACACCAGCGGGGCAATCGCACCGAAGCTCAAGGCATCTACCGTATTTTTCGGCATTTTAGCCAAATCTATCTCAAAGTTAAATGAAACATCCAGACGTGGTGAGATATCTTTGAAACATCTCTGCATCGCTTTCAATCCGGGATAGATATAACCCCCTTCATGTCTAGCCGCTTTGACAAGGTCAACTGTAATAGCAGAACCGGCATCGACGATAACAGCATTCTCTACAGCTTCGCAGCACATGATACGGTCGATTCCCATACTCTCGTAATAGTCGTCAAAATTGACAACCGAACGAAGGTTTATCCAGTTCTCCTGCATATCGAGGCGTTTTTCCCAATAGTGGTTCACCGCGATATAGTAGACCTCTTCCTCGATCGACGAGATATCAAAAGCATCAACAGGGATCTTTCGGCCGTCATCAAAAGAGAAGTTGGTATTGCCGATGTCACATAGCAGTCTATGACTCAATGATCTTCCATTTGGCTTTGACAAAGGCCTCTCTTGCCTTTGAACAGATTGGCGCATCGAGCATCAGCACCTTACCCTTGAACTGGTGGTCACGATAGAGTGACATCTTGTGCACGATCTCTTCGAACTTTGCCACGTCCTTCATCAAAAGGCGGCTTTTTTGAGAGACGACGACAATAGCGTTATAGTAACGGTTAAGATCAAGAGCACAGTAAAGCTTGACCTTGTTACGGATCTTCAGCTCTTTAGGCTCGATCTCTTCAAGTTTTTTATACATGCGCCCGTTATCGCGCAGGTTTTCAACTAATATCTTCATGAATAAAATTATAACTACTTTTACTTAAGCCATCGGATGGAATTTCAGAAGCGTCTCTTGAAGGTTCTGTTTTTGAATATGCGTATAGACCTGGGTCGTCAACAGAGATGAATGGCCCAGAAGCTCCTGAACTACACGCAGGTCAGCTCCTCCTAGAATAAGTGCTGTCGCATAGGAGTGACGCAGTACATGGGGAGAAACATTCAGATATTTTTGTGTGATCTTATATGCAGAGATACGGCTAAGCGCTTTGCCCTGATAGTTAAGCCATACCTTTGTCGATTCAAAAGGACACTCCATCTCATAGGCCCTGATCGCATCAATCGCATCTTGTGCGATCGGGACAATACGCTCTTTATCACCCTTTGTATGACGCACACGCAGCCACAACTCTTCAAAATCATTATGTTCAATACTTAGACACTCCGATATGCGAAGACCCGTCGCATACAAAAAAAGTATCATCGCATAATCACGCAGACCTATCCAGGTACTCCTGTCAATAGATCCCAATCCGCTCATAATCTCGTCATAACTCAGGTATTTGGGAAGCGTCGACGGGATCTTTGCAAACTTGAACTTTTTCTGCTCACCCTCATTGGCAAACTCCTGATGACAGAAAGAAAAAAATGCATTGATGGAAGAGAGCTTGCGGTTCAAAGTACGTTTGTTCTCAAACTGGGAAAGATACTCAAGCAGTTTACTTTCATCAAGTTTTATCAATGGTTGCTGATAAAACTCCTCGATGAGCATCAGGTCGTTCTCATAAGCCTCTATGCTTGCCTTGCTTAATGCCTTGATGATCGTGATATACTCGATAAAGGCTTCAAGCTGGGCAGAGATCATTGTACCTTTATATAGACATTGTCAAAATAGAAACTGTCCTCTGAGGTATAGAAGTAGCCGTCTTCCAGGGAAATATCATAGACCTTCGGTGAACTCAGATCTTTTTCACAGATGATCATATATCCCTCTTTTTCGGCAGCGTAAATGGCCTTGTCCGTTACGATCAATCCCAGGAAATGTGCAAAAGGAAACTTTTGACGGTTTATTATCTCAAGGCCAGAAGTCAATGAGACGATTTCGCCCTGTTTCGTCGTCACCCAACCGCCTTCTTCTGTAAAGACAGCATTTCTGATCTCTAACTCCACACGGGCCTCTTTTGCACCCAAAGTATAGACTTTATAGGGTGTTGCAGCAAAGAGCGTGTCATTGATGACATTGAAATAGATGATATTGTTGAAGTACTCTTCAGAGCTTACAATGATCGTACGTATCTGTTCTTTCGTATCCGCATTGACAATGACGATCTTGCCGTCAAGTGTAGGAAAAAGCACCAGTTCGTTTAGAAAACGCGGGTTTGCAATGCGCATATCTATAGCTGTTGATTCAGTTGCCGGCTCTTTAAACAGGAGTTCACCGCTGTTAAAGTCATACAGTGCCAATTCATTATCAGCAAAAACAACGGCCAGAAGATCACCTTTGAGTGCTACTGTCGCTGCTGTTCTTGGAAGTTGGAGCCTCTTGCTCTCATTCGGACTCTTAACGGCAAAAAGACTACCGCCTGTCTTTAAAGCAAGACTCCACTCATCATTTTGATAGACAAAACGGTACCCCTTTGGAAAACGTACATCAGATTTTCCTTTTTTGGTGATGATCGTTCCGTCTTCAAGTGTCGCAGTCTCTCCGCTTGTCTCGATGATGGAAGCATCAAACCTGTCAGTCAGAGAAATAGAGTCTTCCGTATCCTCAGGTTTGTAATACTCTTTATTGGCACAGCCTAAAAAAAGCAGCGCTAATGCAAGAGCCGGGATAATGGTTTTAAGCATCTACTGGATTCCGTAGTGCTGCAGTAGCATGGCAAGTTTTTTTAACGGTGATGTCTCATCGATCAGGTTCAGGCGTTTTTTGGCCTCTTGAATCTTCTTCTCTTGCATCAGTAATACCGCTTCATTCAAAATCGCAAGGTCTTTCAATATTGCGTCTTGTTCAAGGCTGTAGTTGTTAAGTCCTGTTTTATCTTTTTGAAGTGCAGCCAGTTCATAGCTGGCAAGGTCGGCGATAATATCTGATGAAGATTCTGTCAACTCCTTCAGTCCTGCCTCATCAGCTTTTTCACGTGCAAGCTTAAACTGCCAGGCATCATAAAGTGCCGGATTATTCTCTTTTAGAACATCAGCAGCTTCCGTATCATCACTATTGCTTAAAAGTGTCAAGTAGGCTTCGTTTGAACGCTCGATCGATTGCTCAAGATTAGCTTGATATAGCGTGTTGGCAATGACCACAACAACGATTGCGACGAGTACACTGATCAGTTGCAATTTATATTTTTTCACGAAACGTTCAGTTTGAACAGCACTGGCAAAGAGCTTCTCTTCCTGACTCAACTCTTCTTTGACCATATCAATATTTTCTTTTAAACTCAAAAAAGCTCCTCTTCTTTTCATTAGACTCTATATAATAATCGCTATATTATCTTATTAAAGATAAAACTGTCCAAAACTCTCCTGCTTATTAAGCTTAATCAGCATTATTTTGTTACAATCTTGACAATATTTTTACAATAGAGGAAAAAACGTGCAAATTGATGATGCCCTATTAAAAAAACTTGAAAAGCTCTCCTATCTTGAGATCGCCGATGAGAAGCGTGAGGAGATCATATCCCAACTGAGTGAGATCGTTTCCTTTGTCGACAACCTAAGTGAACTTGAGACAAACGACATCGATCCGACATTCAGCATGACAGACAAGGGAACTTCTCTTCGTGAAGATATCCCTGCCTCTTCAAAAGAGGTCTCGGATTCGATTCTTAGTAATGCTCCTGAGAGCGAAGATAACTTCTTTATCGTTCCAAAGATCATAGAATAATGATCAAGGTCTACGGAATCAAAAACTGTGACAGTGTCAAAAAAGCACTATCTTTTTTTAAAGAGCACAACTTAGATTACAATCTTCATGACTTTAAAGAGGAAAAGTTAGAGTGTGAAAAAATATCGTCCTGGCTTTTAAATGTAGATATGAAAACTCTATTCAACTCAAGAAGTACAACATATAGAAACCTAAAACTCAAAGAGTTAAATCCAAGTGATGAAGAGAAAAAAGAGTGGCTATGCAAAGAAAACCTTCTTATAAAGCGTCCTGTTATAGAGTTTTGCAATAAAGTTATTGTTGGGTATAATAAAAATGAATATGAAAAGGAACTACTATGAGTGAACCAGTTAAACATATAGATATTAAAAAACTTCTCAAGAGTGTT
>JBFEWG010000099.1:0-7731 GCA_041546465.1 Sulfurimonadaceae bacterium | reverse complement strand
TGAAGAGGAGTTGGAACTTCCGCAGGAAGAAGAGACTGAAGAGACAAGTGAAGACGAAGACCTGGACAAGCTTCTTGAAGAGATCGAAGAGGAAGGCAGTGAGAGTTCAGATGAGGAACTTCTTGAAGCGTTAGCCGATGGAGAAGAGTTACTCGAAGGACTTGAGGAAGAAGAGACACTTGAAGAGGAGTTGGAACTTCCGCAGGAAGAAGAGACTGAAGAGACAAGTGAAGACGAAGACCTGGACAAGCTTCTTGAAGAGATCGAAGAGGAAGGCAGTGAGAGTTCAGATGAGGAACTTCTTGAAGCGTCGATTGAAGAAGATGAGATAGATTTAAATGCTTTAAACGATGAGATAAAAGAAGCTTTAGATGACTTGGATGAAGAGGACCTTTTAAGTGAGGTTGATGACGAATTGATGAGTAATGATGAGTTTTCATCGATCAGTGAGAAGGATATGAAGATTGCCTTAGGGGAAGCGGATGCTTTTGAAGATGAGGAAGAAGCAGAGATACAAGATGAGATCGAAGCACTTGAATCGAGCCTGGAAGATGATGATGAAGTTGAGCTGAGTGTAGGGCAGAGTGAGTTCGCATCTTTGAATGAAGAGGCTCTGATCGAGGCACTAGGCAAGGATGATATCGAAGAGAGTGATCATCCGGAGTTAAGCGAGGTCAATGCTTTTGTCGATGAGATCCCTGTTGAAAACGATGAGCTTTCTGACAAGCTTGAGGTGACAACTTCAAGCATTGACAGTATCGCCGCCTTGGAAGACTTGATCGCAACACTTAAGACAGATAATGTCAGAGAAGCTTTGAAGGGGATGGATATGAATATCAAGATCTCTTTCAATGAGAAGGAAAAATAGAGTTTATGGATACAAACGGTGCAATTTTAGTCCTTTCAGGACCGAGTGGGGCAGGGAAAAGTTCTTTGATCAAGAAGATAGAAGATGTAATCGGACCATTTTATTTTTCTATCTCAACGACGACGCGTCCCATGCGTGCTGGTGAGGTCGATGGTGTCCATTATCACTTTGTTGACCAGGACGAGTTTAAAAAAGATATCGAAGAGGAGCATTTTTTAGAGTATGCTCTGGTACACGGGAACTATTACGGGACATCGATCAAGCCTGTAAAAGAGGCCTTGAACGAGGGGAAGATAGTCATCTTTGATATTGATGTTCAAGGACATGACGCAGTCCAAAATCGTTTAGGGGATATTACGACCTCCGTGTTCATTACAACCCCTTCCTTAAAAGAGTTAAAACATAGACTCACCTCCCGTGGAACAGACGAACAATCTGTTATTGACGGTCGTATAGAGATGGCAACACGTGAAGTGCAGCGTATCAGTGAATATGATTATCTTGTGATCAATGATGATCTGGATGAAGCTGCAAAGCAGCTTATCTCAATTGCACATGCTTCACGTCTCAAGATGCCTTCGATCAAGATCAGTGAGTTTATACATGCATGGGAAGAGAATAGCTGAGACAACTTTACGTTACCGTTTCATAAATGATTGAAGAAGATCCGGACTCTGAAAGTCAAATGCATGATAATTTGTGGAGGACAGTATGCAAAAAGCACTCATGTTTAGTTTGCTTTTTTTGATATTTAATTCATTTTATGAAGCCCGAGCCGGGGGATTTGATATTGGTGCCGGGCTAGGGTTTGCAGACTCTGGTAACACAGAGGCCCTTGATGGTGGATGGGACCTTCAAGTTGGGTACGAAATGATTGAAACTGAGGACTGGAACTTTGGAGCGCAGTTTCATTTAATCAAAGGCTTTACATCAGAGGGTGATGTAAAAGAAGAAAGATTGCTATATAGTGGTTCTGATAATACAGACAGTACGATTATGGCTTTTGATTCACAAGCATTGTATATAACAGCTCGTCCTGATAATTGGTGGCTTCAGTTCAAAGCAGGCATTGTTCATGGAGATTACCATACCGTTGATAAAGATGCAAGCAAAATGGGAGCAGCTCTTGGCCTAGGTATTGTAGTTGGCTCAGAAGATTTTCGATTACATTTACTGGACTTTCACAGATATCAATTCGGTGGAGACAGTTTTAATGTCTATTCCATTTCTATTGGTATTCTTTTTCCTTTGTTTCATAGGTAGATTTTAATATGCCAAGAAAATAAAGAAGTAAGAGTCAAACAGTTTACATTTTCTTCATATAAAGGAACACAATGTTTAAATATTTTTATTTTTTAACGGGTGTCTTTTTGAGCAGTTCCCTTCAGGCGGTAACACTTTCTTCTGAACTTAAATCAAATACATTAGTTGTGTATAATTCCAATATGGGGCTTGTCCATGAAGAACGTGCGGTTACTTTGGACCAAGGGAGGCAGGTTCTTTATTATCCTAATGTAGCAAGTACGGTTGAGACAGATTCTGTCAATGTCATCTTTCCTTCTGGCGTGAAGCTTTATTCCCAAAAATACAAATATGACAAGATTACACTGCAAAAGCTCCTTGAGGCGCACATAGATAAAAATGTCAAGGTCAAAGTCTATCATTCCAGAAATGCCTTTGAAGTTAAGGATGCAGTGTTGTTGTCTGACGGTCAATACGTCATGGTACGTTTAGAAGACGGCACGATCACTCAGGTGCCTTCGGAGGATGTGCTTTTCAAGGAAATCCCGCATACGCTTATCACACAACCGTCCCTCTTATGGAATATCAGCAGTGATCAAAAGAGAGAAGGCGTCTTGGGCGTTGATTACATTATCAACAACATACATTGGAAAAGCGATTATGTTCTTAAGGTCGATAAAAACAGTGCAGACCTAAGCGGCTGGATAACATTGACAAACAATTCAGGCAAAGCGTTTGAGGATGTCAATCTGAAGGTTCTGGCCGGAGATATTTCAAGACAATATACCAAAAGAGTAGAAGGAGAACGGGCATATGCAGCCAAGATGGCATATTCGGATGGGCGTGAACGTGTAGAAGAGGTCTCACATGAAGGCTATCATCTTTATACCATCCCATTTCGCGTAGATTTGGCTGATAGAGAAAAAACACAGATAAAGTTCATTGATGAAAAAGGTATAAAGATACATCGACGTTATGATGTACGCTTAAGCTCTCCGGCCTGGCTGGGTTCTGAGCAGAAGCATAAAGTCGATCAATATATTGAGTTTAAAGGTCTTCCAAAGGCGCTTCCCCAGGGTACGGTAAGAAGCTACTCACGTGTTGAAGACAGTACCGTCCTGTTAGGTATCAATGCGATTGGACATACCCCGAAAAAAGAGAAGGTTTCACTGCAGGTAGGCAAGAACTTTGATCTCTTGCTTAAGGAGAGAAGTCTCCAACGAAGTGAGACAAAAAAACATTATGAAGCAAGTGTAAAATATACGCTTATCAACCGCTCTGACACGGATAAAATCGTTGAACTCCTTGTCCCATTCCGGAAAGTTTCTGACCTTGAGTCAATTGTCAAATCAGAGATAAAATATGAGTATAAAGATGTGAATACGCTTAGGTTTCGAGTAAATGCCAAGGCTGATAAGGTGAAAGAATTTATCGTAAAATATAGAAACAGGCGTTAATAAGTATTTCTACAGCAACAAAGAGATAAAATACAAGATTATTTTTTAAAAGGAAACAACCATGGGTATGCCAAGTGGAATGGAACTACTATTAATTTTTGGAATTGTTGTACTGCTTTTTGGTGCTAAAAAGATCCCAGACCTTGCAAAAGGTATCGGTAAGGGAATCAAAGACTTCAAGAACGAGATGAAAGACGATGAGTCGACAGTAGCTTCATCAGACGAACCAAAAAAAGTCGAAAAAACTGAATCTACAGAAGATACTGCTACACCTTCTGATACTACTAAACAAGCCTAACCTTGAAGCAGCGAGTCCTCGCGCTGCTTAGCAGCGAAATCCAACGTGATATTATCTTAGAAAAACCTCGTGACCGTTCGTTTGGTCATTTTGCCACACCTATTGCATTTGCTATGGCAAAAGAGTTGAAAAAATCTCCGATGGTGATTGCCGCTGAGTTGGTAGAGCTTTTTTCCAAAGATGAAATGTTCGCTAATGTCGAAGCGGTAAAAGGCTATTTGAACTTTAAGTTGAGTGAAGACTTTTTGGATGAGTATGCTTCGTGGGCATTGGCAAATCCGGACGAGTTTGGAAAGGGTACGGAATCAAGTAAGATCCTTCTTGAGTTTGTCTCTGCTAACCCGACCGGTCCTCTGCATATCGGACATGCACGCGGTGCGGTGTATGGCGATACGCTTCTTCGTTTGGGACGTCACTTGGGTCATGATATCACTGCTGAGTATTATGTGAATGACGCCGGTAATCAGATTGATCTTCTAGGGACATCTTTGATGCTCGAAGGTCAGGCTAATATATTAGGTCAAGAGGTCGAGTATCCTGAGAACTATTATCGCGGAGAATATTTGACTGCGTTGGCCAAGATTGCCGCTGAGACCTATGGAAAAGAGGTCTTTAACGACAGTGAAAAGATAAAAGAGGTCGCGCTTTGGGCAAAAGATGAAGTCCTTGAGATGATCGTCAAAGACCTTGCTGCTATCAATGTACATTTTGATACCTTTGTCAGTGAAGCCGGACTGTATGAAGACTGGGACAGGGTCATGAAGAAGCTGCAAGATGCCGGTGGGGTCACTGCGATTGACGGTAAACAGTGGTTGAAGTCTTCTGAAAAAGGAGATGAGAAAGACAGGGTCATCGTACGTGAAGACGGCCGTCCGACCTATCTTGCCGGTGATATCATCTACCATAATCAGAAGTTTGAACGAGAGTATGACAAATATATCAATATCTGGGGTGCAGACCATCATGGCTATATCGCCCGAGTCAAGGCATCGGCAAACTTTCTGGGGCATGATGAGAAAAACCTTGATATCCAATTGACGCAGATGGTCTCACTTCTTAAAGATGGTGAACCGTTCAAGATGAGTAAGCGTGCAGGTACAGTCATCGGTATGAACGATGTAGTCGAAGAGATCGGTTCAGACGCACTTCGTTTCATGTTTGCATCGAAAAAGTCAGATACAGCCCTGGAATTCGATCTGGAGGACTTGAAAAAGACTGACAGTTCAAACCCTGTTTTTTATGTCAATTATGCCCATGCGCGTATTCAGACTATTCTTTCTAAAAGTGAGATAAGCCGTGAAGAGATCATGGCTTCGTCGCTTAAGGGCCTGGGTGAAGATGCGGATAATCTTTTGTTTGAAGCAATGCTTTTAAATGAGGTTGTTGAAGATGCCTTCAACTCGCGACAGGTTCAGAAGCTTACCGATTATCTCAAAGGCCTGGCAAGTACCTATCATAAGTACTATTATGATCATAAGGTGATTGGAACAGAAGACGAAGCGAAGATCCTGAAACTCTTTTTGGTAGTCGCTCTGTCGATAAAGACGGGACTTTCTTTACTAGGCATTACAGCAAAAGACAGGATGTAAGTGCGGAAACATTAACGCCAGCTGCTTGGCGTTAATCCGAACGAAACCATAGCTGTTGTTTGCCTAGCGAACCATTGAAGGCTCAACATCAAGAAAAGCATGTTGTGCCACTGCAGGAAAACTTAATAAAGTTTCTGTCTACTCTTCACGAGCAGAAGCAACCTCTCCCAAAAACTCTTCCATATTGTATTTGGCACGGTATTCCGGTGTCATGATATGAATCAAGATGTCACCTAGGTCGACGACGATCCATTCATCACTGATATCAACACCTAAGAACTTCTCTTCGGGTTTAAGGTCTGTCTTCAGGTAGTTTAAAAGGGCTTCGGTGTGACGTGCATTAAGTGCCGATGCGATAACGACCTGATCGACAAAATAGTCTTTGTCTCTAAGGTCAAAGACCTCGATGTTCTCAGCCTTGTTTTTATCCAGAACAGATGAGATCTTTTCTATACGTTTATCCATGTTTTATATCCTTGTAATAGGTGATTATTTCTTTGGCAATGCTTTTATCCAGATAAGCTTCGTTGACCTGCTCTCTTAATGCTGTGGCAGAAATGTCTTGATTGACATCAAGGGTTACATACTTGTCCGGAATAGTGATTCCATTACGTGTTGCAACAACCCAGGTAACCAGTTTATCCAGTTCATCAAAATTCTTCCATTGAGGAAGTGATTCAAGGTTGTCAGCACCGATTATAAAATAGATCGTGTCACCTTTATTCATAAAGTGTTTGACAGTTTCGATTGATGTCACGGGTCTGTTTTGTTCAACTTCAAATGAACTGACTTCTACATCATTGAGTTCCTGTGTCATGGCACTTAACCATTTCAGACGTAGATCTGCCGGCGCGAATGATTTTGATTTGAATGGGTTTAAAAAGGCAGGTACCACAATCAGCGTATCGATATCAAGAGACGTTAATGCCTGTTTAATAATCTCCAAATGCCCTATATGAGGGGGATCAAAGCTTCCGCCAAAGATTGCTTTTTTCATCGTCACCATAATTTATGAGAATTATAACTAAAAATAGGTATAATCGCGCTATATTTTTCCGCATGTGGAATGGATAAGGTGTAAATATATGGCATTAAAAATTGCAATTAACGGATTGGGACGTATTGGTCGTTGTGTAGCACGTATTATCGCAGACAGAGATGATATTGAACTCGTAGCGGTAAATGCAAGCGGTTCGCATGAGATGATTGCGTATAATCTTAAGTATGATTCGGTACATGGCACACGTGATGACGTCAAGGTAGAGGATGGTTTTCTTTGTATAGGAAATGAACGTGCCAAGATATTGTCTGAACGTGACCCGGCCAAATTGGACTTTTCTGCCGCAGGTGCAGATATGGTACTTGAGTGTACAGGAGCATTTTTAACGCAAGAGAGTGTACAGCCTTATATTGACAATGGTGTGAAAAAAGTCCTTTTCTCTGCACCGGCAAAAGATGATACACCTACGTTTGTACTGGGTGCGAATGAAAATGATTATGCCGGTCAACCTATTGTCTCTAATGCTTCGTGTACGACCAATGGTCTTGCTCCTGTGGCAAAAGTACTTGACGACGCCTTTGGTATAAAAAATGGTCTGATGACTACAATACATTCATATACTTCTTCACAGCCTATTTTAGACAGTAAGCATAAAAAAGACCCTCGTAAGGGACGTTCAGGTGCAACAAACCTGGTACCGACGACAACAGGGGCAGCCAAGGCTATTTCAAAAGTACTTCCTAATCTTGCCGGTAAGTTGAATGGTCAAGCGATCCGTGTACCGACACCGGATGTCTCTATGGTTGACTTAACCGTTACATTGAACAAGGATGTGACATTGGAGATGGTCCAAGATGCTTTCAAAACAGCAAGTGAAGGCTCACACAAAGGTATTTTAGGTATCGATGAAGAGTACCGTGTGTCTCAAGACTTTGTCGGTGAGAGCCTGAGTACGGTTGTTGTAATGGATACGATCCAGGTCATTGATGACAACCTGGTCAAAGTACTGTCATGGTACGACAATGAATGGGGTTATTCGACTCGTCTTGTCGATATGGCACTTCATATCTCTAAATAATCAATTTTAAGCAATACAACAGATGCACCTTATCTCCGCTTTAGCGGAAAGGGTGTCGGCGCGCAGCGCCAGAAAGGAAATCAATGCAGCTTCACTCGATCAAAGATTTGGACTTTAAAGGTAAAAAGGTATTTATCCGTTGTGATTTTAATGTACCTATGGATGAATATGGAAATATCACTGATGATAGACGTATCCG
>JBFEWG010000095.1:0-8069 GCA_041546465.1 Sulfurimonadaceae bacterium | reverse complement strand
CCTCGTAATCGACACAGACGACCTTCTTGGTATTATTAAATAATTTAAGGAACTATAAATGGCAAAAGAGATAATTTTTTCAGACCAAGCTCGTAATAAACTTGCAACAGGTGTTCAAAAACTTGCAGATGCAGTCAAAGTAACAATGGGACCACGTGGTCGTAATGTATTGATCCAAAAAAGTTTCGGCGCGCCGACATTGACAAAAGACGGTGTCTCTGTTGCACGTGAGATCGAACTTCAGGACACGCTTGAGAACATGGGTGCCCAACTTGTCAAAGAGGTCGCTTCCAAAACAGCCGACGAAGCAGGTGACGGAACGACAACTGCGACTGTCTTGGCAAATGCAATCTATCAAGAGGGTCTGCGTAACATTACAGCCGGAGCAAATCCGGTTGAAGTGAAACGCGGTATGGATAAAGCGACAAACGCTATTTTAGAAAACCTGAAAACAGCGTCTAAAACTGTTGGTGGAAAAAATGAAATTGCACAGGTTGCATCGATCTCTGCGAACTCTGACACAGCTATTGGTGACATGATCGCTGAAGCGATGGAAAAAGTTGGTCAAGACGGTGTTATTACGGTTGAAGAGGCAAAAGGTATTGCTGATGAACTTGATGTGGTTGAAGGTATGCAGTTTGACCGCGGTTACCTAAGCCCGTATTTCATTACAAACACTGAAAAGATGACAGCGGAGATCGATCAACCCTTCATCCTGCTGTTTGATTCCAAAATCTCAAACCTCAAAGACCTATTGCCGGTCTTGGAGCAGATCCAAAAGACTAACCGCCCTCTTCTCATCATCGCTGAAGATGTAGAAGGTGAAGCGTTGGCAACACTCGTTGTCAACAAGATGCGTGGTGTACTGAACATCTCGGCTGTCAAAGCTCCGGGCTTTGGTGACCGTCGTAAGGCAATGCTTCAAGACATCGGTGTGCTGACAGGTGGACAGGTCGTTTCAGAAGAAGTCGGTCGTACTTTAGAGACAACAACGATTGAAGACCTTGGTCAAGCAGCCCGCGTTGTCATTGACAAAGATAACACTGTTATCGTCGATGGAGCAGGTTCCAAAGAAGGTGTTACTGCACGTATTGCCGAGATCAAGACACAGATGGAGGCAACAACATCTGAATATGACAAAGAGAAGCTTCAAGAGCGTCTTGCAAAACTATCCGGTGGTGTCGCTGTCATCAAAGTCGGTGCTGCGACCGAGACAGAGATGAAAGAGAAGAAAGACCGTGTCGATGATGCTCTTTCAGCGACAAAAGCAGCCGTTGAAGAAGGTATAGTCATCGGTGGTGGTGCGGCACTTATTCGCGCAGCTTCAAAGATCAATATCGATGACCTTGAGCATGACCAGAAAATCGGTGCAGAGATCATCTTACGTGCTATTAAAGCACCGGTAAAACAGATCTCGGAAAATGCCGGTTTTGATACCGGTGTCGTTGTCAATGCCATTGAAAACGCAGACTCAGACACTGTCGGATTCAACGCTGCTACAGGTGAATATGTCGATATGTTTGAAGCTGGGATCATCGATCCTTTTAAAGTAGAACGCGTCGCATTGACAAATGCGACTTCAGTCGCTTCTATGTTGCTTACAACTGAAGCAGCTATCTTCGATATCAAAGAAGAAAATAACGCTCCTGCTCCTGATATGGGCGGTATGGGTGGAATGGGCGGTATGCCGGGTATGATGTAATCATTCCCTCACCACAGAAGTCTCATAATCGAAGGCTTCTGTCCCATAATCTGTTCTCTTCAAATCCAATGTATAAAAAATTGACACTACCACATTAAGAACATCTATATCTAAGCCCCGTTTGTTTCTATACACGCTATACTTTCAACACTAGAGTAAAATCGTTCTCATGCAATCCATACGATTCTTTATCTCATAAATTTAAATATCTATACCTATAGATGCACAAGGAAGACAATGCTTGTAGCTCCAAGTATTTTATCAGCGGATTTCGGTAACCTTGCCAATGATGTCAAAGCAATATGCGATTCGGGATGTGACCTTGTCCATGTTGATGTCATGGACGGCCATTTTGTACCCAACCTCACCATTGGACCAGTCGTCGTGTCTGCTGTTGCCAAAGCTGCGACAAAACCTCTTGACATTCATTTGATGGTGGAGAACAACACCTTCTTTGTCGACCTGTTTGCTCCGCTTAAACCGGGTTATATCACCTTCCATATTGAAGAAGAGAAACACCCGCACCGTTTGATCCAGTATATTCGTGAACTGGGTATCAAACCTGGTATTGTCCTTAATCCTCATACCCCGGCTGAAGCAGTAGAATACCTGCTTCAGGATGTAGACATGGTCTTGGTAATGAGTGTTAATCCAGGCTTCGGTGGTCAAAAGTTTATTCCCAATGTCGTAGAGAAAGTCAAGCGCCTGAAAGCACTTCGTGATCGTATTAATCCGGAGTGTCTCATTGAAATAGATGGCGGTGTAAATGACAAGAACGTTCAGATGTTAAGCGATGCAGGTGTAGATGTCTGTGTCGCCGGTTCATACGTCTTTAAACATGAATCATATGCAACTGCAATCAATAATCTGAAAGTCTGAGGTGTTGTCCATTGCGAGTCAAGATCTGCGGTATCACATCACTAAAAGACGCACAAGCAGCCATCCTCTCAGGTGCAGATGCCCTCGGCTTTGTCTTTTATGAACAATCACCTCGCTATATCACCCCTGAAGATGCCAAAGCTATCATCTCTGAGTTACCCCCTTTTATTGAGAAGGTAGGCCTCTTTGTCAATGAAGATGCACAAAGTATAAACGCTTCAGCAAAGATCTCTGGTATTACGCTTGTTCAACTGCATTTCGATGTTACCGACGAATTATGTAATGCACTTGAGCACCCCTATATTAAAGTCATTCGAGCTCAATCCTCACAAGATCTTCTTAAAGATAAAGAGGATTATCGACTAATCGATGCCTACTGTGAAGCCTATGGCGGTATGGGAAAACGTTTGAACCTGGAATGGTTTGAAGGTATCGACTGTTCAAAGATAATCTTAGCGGGTGGATTAACCCCTGAAAATGTCACTGAATGTCTAAGCTACGGGTTCTATGCACTTGATGTCAGCTCCGGTGTCGAACATTCAAAAGGTGTGAAAGATGCACAAAAGATGTCAGACTTTGTAAAAGCGGCTAAATGCTAAGCAAACTCGATCTAGCACTTAGTCAAAAAGGTATTAGCCGAGATCGTTTTTATAAGGCACTTAGCAAATTCGGCGAACCTGACTTTTTGATCGAACTGCTTCGGGCACAAGGCCTTCCCCTCTATGAGCACCAGGGTAAATATATTTATAAGACTGCCATACAGCCTCTTTCTCACGGTAAGTTCTGCATCATGGATATCGAGACAAACGGTTCAAAGCCGGCACGCGGTGACACTATCATCGAACTGGGTGCCGTTATGTATCAGGACAGTCATATCATCGATGAGTTTGAATCTTTTGTTCAATGTGACAAGATTCCTGTCAATATCCAGGAGCTTACAGGAATAAGCCTGGAGGATACTATGAATGCACCCTCTTTGAAAGAGGTCATGTATAAGTTCAAGGCCTTTCTCGGCGATGCTGTCTTTGTCGCACATGATGTCAAATTTGATTACAAATTTACTTCAGCGATGCTGGAACGTGTCGGCCTTGAACCTCTTGCCAATAGAAAACTCTGTACATTTGAACTGGCTCAGCGCACGCTCAAGTTTGAACGCTACGGTTTAAAATATCTCAACGAGATGATGCACCTACACCAGGAAGCGGATCATCACCGAGCTCTTTCAGATGCGATAACAGCCCTTGAACTACTTAAAAAATGTCTACAGCAGTTGCCCAAAAAAGTTCAAAGTGTAGAAGACCTTATCCGTTTTTCAAACGAGGCACCACGATTGAGAAAAGCAAAAAAAGAAGATTTAAGTTAGAAAGAAAAGCCTAAAAGGCTTTTATATGAGAGAGTATGATTACTCTGTAAATGCTCCGTGTGCAGTGAGTCGTGCATAACGTTTTTCAAGACGTTCTTCATCACTCATCTCCTGCATCTGAGCAACAGTATTCAAAAAGTAATCTCCCAGTGCCTTGGCAGCACCCTCTTTGTCACGGTGAGCACCGATCAAAGGCTCATCGATGACATCATCAACAAGGTCAAGTTCTTTTAGGTCCCTGCTTGTGATTTTCAGAGCCTTCGTCGCTGCTTCTGCCTTCGCAGGATCATTCCACAGGATTGCCGAGCACCCTTCAGGTGAGATGACAGAAAATACCGAGTAACGCATCATGGCAAGCTTGTCAGCGACACCGATTGCAAGTGCACCTCCGGAACCGCCTTCACCGATGACAATAGATACTGTCGTCGTATTCAGTTCAGCCAGTTCAAGAAGATTTCTTGCAATTGCTTCAGACTGATTTCGCTCTTCTGCTCCCAGACCCGGATAGGCGCCCGGAGTGTCAATAAGCATCAAAACGGGAATACCGAATTTCTCTGCCATTTTTGCCGCACGCAATGCCTTTCTGTAGCCTTCAGGGTTTGGCATACCGAAGTTGCGTTTGAGCTTATTCTTAGTACCGCGTCCTTTTTGTTCACCGATAAGCATTGTTCGCTGTGTACCAATATAGCCCAAATAACAGATAATAGCATTGTCATCTGAAAAATGACGGTCACCATGAATCTCATAGTGATCTCTCATCAGTAGGTTGACATAATCAAGTGCATAAGGACGGTCCTGATGACGTGCCAGCTGTAGTTCTTGAAAAGGGGTAAGATTAGAGTAGGTCTTTTTGACCTCTTTGTCTAAATCTTTTTTCAATATCTCTGCAGCGTGTTCATCATGACGCACCTCTGCCGAGATGATATCTTCTTGGATCTGCTTGATTTTTTGTTCAAAATCTAGATAAGTAGCCAAAGAAGTCCTTTAGATTTTTTTGAAGATCACAACACCATTGGTACCGCCGAAGCCAAATGAGTTGCTCATCACGACATTAAGATCTGCTTTACGTGCTTCATTAGGAACAATATCCAGATCACAGTTTTCATCTGGGTTTTGATAGTTGATCGTTGGAGGGATGATACCATCACGCATCGCCATAATAGAAACAACTGCTTCAATACCGCCGGCTGCACCAAGGCAGTGACCTGTTTGACCTTTAGTCGAACTTACAGGAGGACAGTTATCTTTTCCACCGAAAGCCTCTTTAAGCGCAGCAGTCTCGTTTTTATCATTCGTCGGTGTTGATGTCCCATGAGCATTCACATAATCCACCTTTGGATTCCCTGCCATGTTCAATGCTGCATTCATCGCACGCAATGGACCTTCAAGGCTTGGCGAAGTGATATGGCTTGCATCACCACTCTCTCCAAAACCGATCAATTCAGCATAAATGTTCGCGCCACGTGCTTTTGCAGATTCATACTCTTCAAGTACCAATGCCGCCGCACCTTCACCCATGACAAAACCGTCACGTTCTGCATCAAATGGACGGGAAGCCGTTTGCGGATCATCGTTACGTGTTGACAGTGCTTTCATCGAAGCGAAACCACCGATACCTACACCTGTGATAGCCGACTCTGCCGCAACGACAAGCATCTGGTCTGCCCCGTTACACATAATAGTCTTTGCTGCTTCTGAAACCCCGTGTGTACCTGCCGCACAAGCCGTAACACATGAAAGGTTTGGCCCTTTGATTCCATGTTCGATTGTGACAAAACCACCAAGCATATTGACTAGTGCAGATGGAATGAAAAATGGAGAGATACGACGTGGACCACGTTCATGAAGCACGATCGAGTTTTTCTCGATTGCCGGCAGTCCACCGATACCTGATGCCGCTGAGATTCCGAAACGATCTTTATTAAAGTCCTCAGCAAAAGCAGCATCAGCCATTGCTTCCTGTGCCGCTTTAAGACCAAGATGGATAAAACGGTCTGCTTTTTTCACCTCTTTAGGTGCCATGACAGTTGATGCATCGAAGTCTTTTACCTCGCCTGCAATATTGACACTTTGACCTTCTGTATCAAAAAGTGTAATCTTCTCAATCCCACATTTTCCTTCGCAGATCGCTTTGAATGCACTCTCTTTATCATTACCGACCGCATTAATCATGCCAATACCAGTTACTACAACTCTTCTCACATCTACTCCTAGGAATATGTTCTTATATTTCGACTGTATAAATAAAAATATAAAAACAAATTATTGATTTTTATTTTGTATGGAAAAGCGGATGCTTTTCCAAATACTTAGTGTAGAAAGCCCTACTTATTTGCTTTCGATATAGTCAACTACGTCTTTGACAGTTTGAATTTTTTCTGCTTCATCATCAGGAATTTCGATGTCGAATTTTTCTTCAAGTGCCATTACCAGTTCAACAACATCAAGGCTGTCAGCGCCAAGATCTTCTACGAATTTCGCATCTTCTTTTACTTCATCTGCGCTTACGCTTAGTTGTTCAACCACTACTTCTTTGATATCGTCTAAAAGTGCCATTAGAGCTCCTAACTATTATTTTATGTCGGGAATTATAACACAATTAACTTAAACAGTTAAACAATGTGTAGAAAATTTATTTAAAAATGAATTAATCAAGAATGAGGGAATTGCAAGAGGTGAAATGGCTTTTACGCCATGTTCATCCCACCGTTTACTTTCAACACTTCACCCGTAATATATGAAGAGTGATCACTTAATAAAAAAGCTGTCGCTTCGGCCACTTCGCGTGCATCTCCGAAACGTCCCATCGGGATCTTTGCTGTAAAAGACTCTTTGATCTCATCGCTGAGTTCATCCGTCATATCTGTTGCAATGAAGCCCGGAGTAATTGTGTTGTAACGGATACCTGATGTCGCCGCCTCAATAGCAAACGATTTAGTCATCGCGATTACCCCGCCTTTTGATGCAGAGTAGTTTGTCTGTCCGGCATTACCCGTCTCACCTACAATTGAAGCAATATTAACAACAGCACCAAATTTCTTTTTACGTGCACCTTTAAAAAACTCTCTACATCCTGTAAACACCGAAGTAAGGTTGGCATTGATCACCGACATAAAGTCTTCGTTCTTCATACGCAGTGCCAATTTATCATTCGTAATACCTGCATTATTGACTAGATATGCCAATTCGCCATCAGTAGTAATAATAGTTTTGATACCGTCTACAAAAGCATTCTCGTCACTAACATCAAAACCGATTACCTCAGCTTCACCACCGGCAGCCGTGATAGCATCTTTAACAGTATTGGCTTCAGCCTCACCTGAACGATAATTAATCCACACTTTAAGACCAAATCCTGCAAGACTTTTTGCTATCTCTGCTCCGATACCGCGACTTGCACCTGTGACTAAAACATTTTTACCTGTAAATTTCATCTATCTTCCTTATTTTGTTTTCTAAAAAAGCGCGTCTTCTGCGCATCGATTCAATTCTGTGTTATATTAACGGATGATCCATCTCGGATGGTATCGTCAGGTCCATCAGTGTCAAAACTGTCGGTGCGATATTATTAAGACCGCCTGTCTCAACCTTGTCTACACCAGGAGCAGCAACAAAACACCACACCTTACCTACCGTATGATTGGTCAACACCTTTCCGTCAACATCTTTCATCTCTTCACAATTACCATGATCCGAAGTCAACACGACAGCATAATCACTTTCTTTAGCTTTGTCAAAGATCAGACCCAACTCTTTATCGACTGCTTCTACCGCTTTGATCGATGCCTCATAGTTACCCGTATGTCCAACCATATCACCATTAGCAAAATTAACAACAATAAAGTCTATATCCTCATCCATAGCTTTGCGCACTGCCTCGCCGACTTCCGGTGCACTCATCTCCGGCTTCTCGTCATAGGTTTTCACCTTGGGACTAGGGATAAGTACACGTGTCTCGTTCAAGAACGGCTCGTCCACGCCACCATTGAGAAAGAAAGTAACATGGGCATACTTCTCTGTCTCAGCCGTGTGTAACTGGTTCAGGCCCGCTTTGGAGATCACTTCAGCCAAAGTGTTCTTAGGCGCATCTTTTGGAAAAAGCACCGGATAACTGAAACTCTTGTT
>JBFEWG010000111.1:0-6606 GCA_041546465.1 Sulfurimonadaceae bacterium | reverse complement strand
TCATAAGTGGTCTTACCCTCTAAATACCCTTTTCTAACACGCCCTTCTTTGTGTAGCAGTGTACCTATTTTAGCAGCAGAAAGACCTTTCAAATCAATCACAACCTTACTGTCTTTAAATGCTATATCCAATTTGCCATCATAGGAATCACTTGTCAGCACAAGCTCGGGATGCCCCTCTTCATACTTCCCCTTACCGGACATCTTCAATGCTCCGTAAAGTTTCTCTCCGCTGATCACTTTATAAGGGTACAGGTCTTTGATGTCCATATTGATATCCGTCTGCAATTTTTTATTCTTGTAGATCAATCTGTTCAGGTCTAATGAGTCATCTTCATGGCGAATAGACAATGCCCCACTGATATCCTCTTGAAAAGTAATATTGGCATGTAAAAGGAGATTCAACGACTCTTTCTCTCGCTTAAGTATAAACGGTAAATCCAGGTTTAACATTTTGTCTGCAAATTGGAATGCAATCTGACCTTTACTTGTATCGAGATGACGGTTGTTGACATCAGGCAGTAATATCAGTTTATCTTTACTGAGCCTGCCTTTGATATGTCCACTAAGATTTTCATCCACACCTGTCTCTTCTTTAAGCAACGTAAGATGCTTGGTCTTTAATGTAAAGCCTATATCCTGCAGTCTTCCTTGTGCCTCAATATCGAAATTGCCTTTTACATAAACTGGCTTATTCAGGTAAGCTAGAAGTTTTTCCGAGCTCAACTTCGAGCCTTTAAGTTCAACGTCCATACCACTTACAAACGCTTGCAGTTCTCCTCCCATATCTCTATTCATCACATCAACTTTGAACACTTCATCATATGAAAAATTTCCATCAAAATAGAGTCTCTCTTTAAGCGTTGAGAGCTCTGGCTCTATAACAGCGTTATACTTCCCATTCAATTGTGAATTGCTATAGGCAGCATGGGGAATAATAAATGAGAATTCCTGTGAGGTCGCGTTCATCTCAAACGTACTCTTGCCTTTAAGACCAACGACATTTGCCTTAACCGACACATCTTTAGAAAGATAAGGTGTCATCACATCCGCCTCTAGGCTTAGTCTATGTAGATCCTTAAGGTTTATTCCTGCCTTATGAACGCTTGCATAAGGTGTCTCGAGTCGGAATGTCGACTCAAGATTATTTAGTTGCCCTTTAATATCTACATCAATGTTCTTAATCTCATTCTCAGCCACCTTAAGGCTGTTGGTATTAATTCGTGCCCTTACCTTATCGTTTTGGAAAGAACCTTGTGTGTTGATTTTTGCTGCATAGCCTTCTTCTTTTCCTAACAGTGATAACACTTTAGAGAGTTCAAGTCCTTGAATCTGCCACTGTAATCGATCATTCACATAATCAAACCTTGAGTTCCCACCGAGACTTTGCATATCAACATCAGCTTTTAGAACTTTATCTTTATAGCCCAGCTTCACCTCTGCCAAAAAGTCACCTTGAAGATATGTATCCAATAGTTCAGAAATATAACGGTGTTTATCAAGTGCTTGTAAAGAGATCTTTATATCCGCATGCATCTCACTGCTATTCATGTCATAAGTCAAATCTCTTATATCGATTTTCGAATCCTCAAGCCCGATGCCTACTTGAGCCATTAATACCGAACTGTTGTGATCTCCCGTAAGGTCAATGATCAGTTCTTTGTCATATGCCTTATGCACAAGATCAGCTTTCCCTTCAAAACTGCTATTGTTGTTATCATAATGAAACCAGATTCCTTTATACTCAAAACCTTCGGCATTGAATAATGCCCAGGCATATAGATTGTCATCCGCACGACTTGCCTGTAGTTCAAAGCCTTTAAACACCTGATTATTAAGCGAAAATAGATTTGAGCTTACTTTTATACTCGAGTCTTTTTCCGTATGGAAATCAAGCTCTCCATCGACAATACCTGTAAGCTCGAATGAAAGATTGTTTTCATCTCTTAACTGTGCAAGGTCCAGTCCATCAAGGTCAACCATCACGTCCCAGCCTGCAGTGTTTTCGTTTACCTTGATACCAGCTCTTGCACCGAGAGTATCAAGCTTGGCATCTATTTGCAACAGCTCTTTATAATAGACATGTCCCTTTAATGAAACCTGTGCTTTGATAGGGTGATAGACATTAAAGGCATCGGCATTCCCGTTATAATAGACATCTGCATGCAAGGGGTAAAGTGCGTTGATTTTGATATTGGCGACATTGTCTTTTTCTTCAATCGTTGCTTTGACTTGACGATCAAGAAGGTGGAGATAGACTACCTCGACTTCTGTTTTAAGTAGTGATGACAGATAGGTTTCAAGTATATAAACTGTAACAGGTTTGAATAGTAGAAAGGTTAAAAAGATAAAAGATGAGACTATATACCAAAATGACTTAGGCATCTAAAACTTGTATATGATGTTCTTTTGTCCAGGCTGTTCGATCTCGATCGCTTTGCTCAATCCATAGACGATCTCACCACTTTGTTTCAATTTGATCTTTACAATCTCTTTTTTCTTCCCCGTATAATCAAGAACCTCAATCTGTGTCTTATTATCGATGACCTTGCAATTATGCCCCATGAGCCAAAGCTCAAGGTTCAAACCGTCTTCAGCCATTTTTTTCGCTTCCGTATATTCCGTCAATTCATTAACTGTTGCTTCTTCACTACAGACGGTCATTGTCTTTTTGACACGGTCAGCCATAAGCTCAACGCCAAAAAAAACTATAAAAATCAATGCAAATCTCATTCTTTCCCCTTACTTTTGGAGATTATAACATTATTAAAAAAAGTAGCTCATAAAAAGAAGCATACCCTCCTCTTTCTTGGTATCAAGCTTAGGCACTGATGTATTCCATATAGAATCTATCTGTGCACAAGGCTGTATATAACCTACACCAAACTCGGTATCTGAGCGCTTATCCTTCTTGAGAAGGACACCGACAGAATAACCCTCATCTTTTTCAAAATGCTGCGTATATGCTTTCCCTGCATATAAACTTACAGTCTCATTCACCTTCATATCCGAATATTCAACCAATACATCAGACTTTGCACTACCCTCTAATGCAAAAAGAGGCAATGAAAACAGCAATAAAAACATCATTTTTTTATAAATCATATCTACTCCTTCTCTCTACTTTAAATATACAAAAAATTAATGTGAAGAAAATGTCATCTGAATACCTCTGTTGTCCATATCTGTTTTCTCTCCAAATTATATCTATCACCTCTTTTTTATAGAACTTATGTTATTTTTTCATTTATTTTTTAATTTGGAGATTTTTTGAAACAGGCATTTAAACGTTATTGGCCCTATATGAGAAACTACGGGTTTTACTACCTTCTCGTTCTCTTAGGGATTTTGATGACTGTCGGCGCCACTTTAGGAACGGCAAAGATTGTCCAGCCGATGATGGATGAGATGTTCATCGCCAAAGACAAAGAAATGCTGGTCTTCATTCCTTTGGGGTTTATTGCTATCTACTTTATTAAATCTGTCGGCCGTTATATCCAAAGCGTCTATATGAACTATATCGGACTGCATATCATCTCACGTCTACGTGAAGACCTGTTGGAAAAAATGCTTTATATGGATATGAAGTTTCTTTTCTCTAACCGAAGCGGTGAACTCATCTCCAGAATCACCAATGACATAACACGTGTACAATACTTTGTCTCCAACATGTTTCCCGAACTCATCCGTGAGAGCCTGAGCGCCATCGGACTGATCGGATATATCATCTCCTTAAATCCTATGCTTGCTTTTTATTCCCTTGTTGCCATGCCGGTTGCTGTTTATCCTCTTATTCTTATTGCCAAACGTCTTAAACGTCTCTCTCACCGCTCACAAGAGAGAAATGCCGATGTCGTCACACGACTGACAGAGGTCTTTAATAATAACGAGATCATCAAAGCAAACTCGACAGAAGTGTTCGAACTTAAACGCTTTCATGAGCAAAACTGGCATTTTTTCAAGATCAATATGAAAAATGTCTACACCAACGAACTTGTCTCACCTTTGATGGAAATTTTTGGAGTACTTGGCCTAGCATTTGTCATCTATATGGGTGGTAGAGATGTTATTGATGGAAAGATGACCCCCGGTGAGTTTATGTCATTTTTCACAGCAGTAGGCCTTACTTTTCAGCCCATACGAAGAATCGGTTCCATCTACGGAAAGATCCAGGACGCAACAGCAGCGACAGAACGTATCTTTTCTATCATTGATATAAAAAATGAGATCATTGAAGGAAGTGATGAACTTCATGATGATATCCATACGATCAACTTCAAAGATGTAGTATTACGTTATGATCAAAAAACGGCTCTGAAAAACATCAATCTGGATGTCCATAGTGGACAGAACATCGCACTTGTCGGTGACAGCGGTGGTGGCAAAAGTTCCTTGATTAATCTGCTGCTGCGCTTTTATGATGTAAACGAAGGGGAGCTTCTGATTAACGGGAAGAATATCACATCCTTTACGCAAGTATCTTTACATAAACACACATCTGTTGTATCACAACGTGTCTATATCTTTCAGGACTCGCTTGCAGCCAACGTCGCATATGGACAGGAGATCGATGAAGAGAGAGTCCATCATGCACTTGAACTTGCCGACGCCAAAGAGTTTGTTTCAACCCTGCCTGAAGGTATTCATACACTGATGGATGAAGCCGGGACAAACCTATCCGGTGGTCAACGCCAGCGTATCGCAATAGCAAGAGCAATCTATAAACATGCATCACTATTGATCTTTGATGAAGCGACCAGTGCTTTAGACAATGAAAGTGAAAAACGTATTCAAGATGCCATTGCCAATTACACCAAAGATAAAATAACTTTTACGATTGCCCATAGACTCAGTACAATTGAGCATGCAGACCTTATTCTTGTCTTCCAGGAAGGTGAGATTGTTGCCAGAGGTACCCATCAAGAGCTTTTAGAGGCATCTCCTGTCTACCAGAGACTTTCCGGTATGATGAAATAAGATGTATGACTCTTTAACAACATGGCTTTTAACGTCCATACTCTGTTTTAAGTTGCAATAACATACAATACTTATCAAACATTATAATGCATCAGGATCCACATTGTCATTACCTATTTTAATTTCAAATCGTCTTATCAAACTATTAGGGAATATTTCCAAACCATTCTCATATATTTTTCACTTTGCCTTTCCAAAAAAACGATTCACTATCCCTGAATACAGTAAGGCACTTATCCCTTCAAAAAACAGCTCAAATATCCCAAAGAAAATATGGCAGACCAACTATACCAACCGTGTCAGTCTTCCTGTCTACTTGAATTATCTTTTCAACCGACTTATGTCACTTAGCTACGACTATCACTATGTCAGTACAGAAGCACGACTGGAGTATATCGAATCAACGGCATCAAAAGAGATCGTTTCCGCTTTTAAGATGCTCGTCAATGGTGCCTCGCAGGCAGATGTATGGCGTTTACTTGTTTTAAACAATGAAGGTGGTGTCTATATGGATATCGATGCACACCTTGTCTGGCCTCTTTCAAAAATAATCAGACCTGAAGACAAAGAGGTCTTTCTATTAAACAAAGAACATTACACAAACTACTTTATCGCAAGTGAACCTCACAACCCGATTTTAGAAGAGACACTTCGTATTATTATTGACAATATCAAAAATAAAAAAATAGATCGCGGGGTATACGACCTTACAGGACCAACTGCCTTAAATATCGCACTGGAAGGGAAAGAGTGTAATTCGAGATATTATCGATATACAGCCCTTCAGGGAAGTTTTACCAATGAACACTTTCAATACATCGATAAGCCAAGAGGAAAATGGACACATATGAAGACCTCTGAGCTTCTTACTGATGTAGAACAATAGATGTCTTTTATTCATGAGTTTTAATATACCAGACATGCTATCTCAAACAAAAGTAAACTTTTCCAATATCAACTTTTCTTTCGAGAAGACCTATTATTACAGTGCACTTATATTTGCCTTCACTCTGCCGCTTTCTCGTGCTGCCATCAGCTTCTTTATAGTCTGGTTCCTTTTTCTCTTTATTGTACAAAGAGATTACAAACAGGCATGGGATAAAATGAAGAACATTCCGGCATTAAAGGTGATGGCACTATTCATTGCTTTTTTGTTTTTTTCTATTCTCTGGTCAGAAGACACGGCTGTCGCTCTCAAACAGATGAGACTTTACAGTTATTGGATAGTGATACCAGTTCTTGCAATCAAACTTAAAAAAGAGTGGCTTCATCATATCATTACAGCCTTCTTGTTTGGTATGCTTTTGAGCGAGCTGATCGCTTACGGTATCTTTTTTGAACTTTGGACTTGGAACGGACGAACACCTGAATATCCTTCTCCCTTTATGTTTCATATTCACTACAGCCTTTTTCTGGCAACAACATCGATTATACTGCTCAACCGGCTCTTGTCAAAAAGCTACTCTTTACAAACAAAACTGCCGATGCTCATCTTTTTTCTTACCTCCGTAGGGAACCTTTTCATCTCTACCGGAAGAACAGGTCAACTTTCTTTTTTGATTGCCATGGGGATCGCTGTCATCATACACTATCGCTTAAATATCAAATCATTTTTTATCTTTATTTCACT
>JBFEWG010000050.1:0-12616 GCA_041546465.1 Sulfurimonadaceae bacterium | reverse complement strand
TTAACCCAACCAACAGCACCATCGACTGGATTAGCAACTTTACACCAATGGTCCTTACAAAAAATTCTAATCAATCTATGCCCAGGATCTAATTTAGCAACTATTGCTGATTTAAATTCTACTATTACATCAACTTTATCTAAAAATACTACTTATACAATTGCGCTTGCTGATAGAAATAAAACAATTTTAGCAGATGCTACTTCTGGAGGTAAAACACACGAATTGAGTCCATAGCCAGCACCTGTTAGTGCGTTAGGATCAATATCGTCAGTAAGTATCCCTTGAGAAACAGGTAATATACATCCAATACGATTGTATTTCAATTCAGATTTATTCCGTGTAATGGGTTTAAAATCTTTTTTGTATGCACAACCAGAAAAAAGCAATGATATTGAAAGCAACGATATATAAAAATATTTATAATTTAGAATGAGAACTCTATAGTTAATGGTTTCTCCTTATTCTTTCTCTCGCTCATTTTTAACATCGGATCTTATCGTTTTTTGAAAGTATGCCAAACCAACAAACATGATCGTAGTACCTATCAGCAGGTAAAATGCAGACAACATGTTTTGATAATCGTCCAGTACTATTTTAAAGACAACCATCAACGTTTCAATAGAGAGTGCTATGATTATCGAGACTAAGAACTTTCCTAATATCTTAAACTCCCTGTTTTCCTCTTCATCAAACGATTTGAACAATACCTCATGCTCCATGATTTGTCGCGACAGGTCAAACATGGCAAGACCGATAGTGACGGCGACTATAGACTTAAAGACATCATGTAAAAAGTCTACTGCACCGGAGGAGAACATCAATGCGATCAGAACATAAGTACCATATCCGATCAGGGCTAATGCGATAAACCCAAGGACACTTGCACCAGCAAGATAGACAGACTTGATGATTCGATCATGTATACTGTTATACTCTATAAGTTTCAGTTCTTCAAGAAGTGTTATCATATTCAGATCGATGACCTGATAGATGTCTCCTACTCTACGTACAACGGATATACATGGGTTTCCGGTTGTATGATGGATATATGGACTGGATATGTATACATCATTATCTTTCAAACTTATATTACTGAAGTATTGGCTTTTATCACTGCCGATATAATCGGAAACACTTTTATTTCTGTATGTCGAAGGAGAGTTTTGTTTGTATTCACTGTCTACGGTATAGATCATCTGGACATATTTATATTTTTTAAATATCGATCTTGTCTGACCCATAATATCCCTAGGCAAAGAACTGACTAATCCACGAATGTGATTGACGATAGGAAGGTGGTCTTTTTTATATATTTGTATTATTTTTTTCATATTGATTTCGCTGCCATATAATAGAGGTTATGCAGTATGGTACCATTTTTATTCTTGTTAGAGTGAACTTAACTTGAGCAAAGAGAACCTATCCGGCATATTTGAAAGGTCTCTGCAAGTAGATCAGATGACAATCAATACGCCGATGCTGTAGGCACAGCCATTGAATAATAAAACGATCAGACTGGATATCAGGAATTTTACAAACATACAACCCTCTTTTTATACAATGATTAAAAATGAATATTCGCACCGATATAAAGCTTTGTTGTTGTTTCACTAAGCTCTATTGTACCAAAGATAGTTTCTACATCTTCCCAATCTCTATACTGAAGGTCTATTCCAATGATTGCCTCAAACGTTGGTGTAAACGCATACATTACTCCGGCACCTATTTTTAAACTCAGAGTGTTTGCAGTATTATTAGAGTACCCTTCAACATCCATCCATCCAAGCCCCATTCCTGCTTGTAGAAATGGATTGAACTCCGGTGTGACTTCAAAGCCTTTGATAACATCTACACCAATTTCATTTAATACATCATTAGTATTGTCATAGACAGGTATATCGTATATCTCACGTTGATAGTAGCCTTGCACTCTCCAACCTTCATTTAGGACAGTACCAAGCTTTAATTTGAACCCGTCACTATCATCATCAACATCAACAGAGACGGATCCAAGTTTTTCTTTAAACGTATTAGTGCTACTAAATAGATCTAAACCAGTATAAAATCTGGATTCCTCTGCTACTGCACTTGTTGTAAACAAACCTAATGAAAGTAAACTTATCAATACTAAATTTTTCATTCAACATCCTTTTTTGGCTTACATACTATACATGGTACTCTTGAAAAAATTAAATAATAATAAAACAGGAGATTGATATTTTCTGGTATAGAGTAAGAGAGAAAATTAATGATTAGATTTTTTGTTGATAAAATAAACTGCGATCAAGGAGATACTGCCACCCAAAATGACATGAAGCTGTATGACCTCGTCTAATATCAGGTAGCTTATCAGCAGGGCAAAAAGTGGTATAAGGAACATGAAGGAGCTGGCCTTGCTTGAACCCAGCCGGCCTGAAGCCACGAAGAAGATGGTCGTTGCGATACTTTGGGCAAAGGCACCAAGGTAGATAAGGGCCATCCAAAATCGACTATTCTGATCAAAGACAACAGTGACATCATAGGGAAGGGTCACTACAAAAAGTATGAGCATTGATATGACGGAGATAAAAAAACTGTAGTGAATAGGATTGATATGCACATGGGACTTTTGAGAGTTTAGGGTGATAAATGCCCAGGTAACAGCCGCCAGTACAAAATAGGGCTCACCGGATTCGAAAAAAACATCCCATTGTATATTTTGCAGATCCAACATGATCGCTCCGCCGATTACCCCGATGACCAAGCCAAGGTATTGGGTCAGGGTATGAACGTGTTTGAGAATAAGCAGGGAAAGGAGAAAAGTGAAAAGCGGGCTCAGGATAGTGATGATCACCCCACCGCTTCCTGCAGTGGAGAATTTTACTCCAAGGTAAGCAAAAAACATAAAAAGTATGTTGAGAATAGATCCGGCAAGCATATATTTGAAGCTTTTTTTAGGCAGCTTAAGGGGTTGTTTAAAGAATAAAAGGATGGGAATGAAACCGATAGTCATGATGACAAATCGCCAGAAGGTAAGAACCTCGACACCGACATCAAAGGTCAGGATCTTCAAGGCTGTCCATCCTCCTCCCCACAACAGCATGGCGAAGAGCATCAAGAAGGTAAATCTTAGTGAATCGTTTTGCATTGGAGTGTTAGTTTACTGAGACGAAAACAGGTCTCATCGGTAGGTCAGACACATAACGGTAGCAGTGGAATCAATCATGATGTATCTTCTGTCTTTTCAAAACAATGGTAAGCTTGATACTGCTGAAGATGATCCAAATTGCTACGACAACAAAAGAGATGGTATGCCATTGTGTAATATCAAGGTTCCAATTGAAAATACCGATAAGCAGCCACATAAGGACCATCTCAAGAAGAAAGAAGAGTAAAGGAATAACATATGAAGGACGTTTTCTTCTCTTTTCTATAAATGTGCGTAACATCCGGATGCTTCCTTTCTCATGTAAATCAAAACTGTATGTGAATATTTTAACATGCTTTGATGGATTATAGCGTAAAAAAGTCTATTCAGGCTCTACCGAAGGGAACCAACGAGGCTGTTCAAAGTCTGATGGACGGCCTTGAAGGACATGATAAGGTTTATAACGGCTTTTATATTTGAGGCTTTGACAATCTTCCACATAATAACCCATATATATCCAATTCAACTCGTTCTCTTGTGCCATCTGGATCTGTCTTAGCATAGAGTAGGTACCAAGGGATCGACTGCTGAAGTCAGGATCATAGTAGAAATAGATAGATGATATGCCTTCAGGAAGGATATCGATCAGGTCTACCGCTATGAGTTGATCTTCCAAATAGTAGAGGACTTCATAACCGAACTTCCCGTATCCGTGTACGAATGACATGTAATAGTGTCTGGGGGTCACACTTTCATGCGCCCAATCCCGTTTGAGTTTCATATGTTGATGATATTTTTCAAAGAGCTGCAGATGTTCTGTGGTAACCTGGGGATAACGGATTATGGTTTTCAGGTCCTGATTCTTGCGTAGGATACGGCGTTCTGATTTAGAAAAATGGTAGTTTTTGACATCGATTTTGAAGCTCTCGCAGGCGTGACAGTCTGCACAGATGGGACGGAAGAACATATGCCCGAAGCGTCGCCATCCTCTTTCGATAAGGGCGGCACAATATTCGATTGAACAGTTGTCTATGATCTTGTACTGTGTCGTTTGTTGCTTGTTATCGAGATAGGCACATTGTTCATCAGCGGTACATTCGCGCAGTAGAGTATTCATACCTCGAATTCTACCCTAAAATAAGTAAAAGGTTAAGAGAGGCTAAGGGCGGTAATCGGAGGTTCAATCTCTGTAAAGGATTGGATACTGATACTTTCGCACAAGTTTGGCAGGACATCTTCAAAAAGCTGCAGGTGAAACTGCATGAGAAGGTGCATGTCTAAAGCCATCTTACTGCTCCATTCTCCTTTAAGAAGAATGGAATTGCCTGCATTGAAAAGTTTGTACTCCAGGCAGCCATCCTCTTTATGCGTAGGTGCAATCGTTTTATACAAAGAGAGCAACACTTCTTGAAGGTGCTCCTCTTT
This sequence comes from Sulfurimonadaceae bacterium, assembly GCA_041546465.1. Taxonomy (GTDB): domain Bacteria; phylum Campylobacterota; class Campylobacteria; order Campylobacterales; family Sulfurimonadaceae. The sequence goes on along the minus strand of JBFEWG010000050.1, from coordinate 8,061 downwards.
AGCCTTGATCTGGATAAGCAGGTGGACATGGTCTGGGACAGAGAGCAGTTTATTCATAGATAAGAGACTTTTTAAGTAAGTATTCTAAGTTAAAAACAATAAAAGAATGTTAAAATCTTACATAACAAACATTAATAGTTAGTCATAAAGGTAATGCTTGAGAATTGCTATCGTTGACGATTCTTCATCGGTTCGGATGATGATCAACATGTGTCTTGATGAATTGGATGTTCATGAAGATGAGCTTGTTGAATTTGCATCTGCTGTCGAAGCTGTTGAAGACTTTGGAAAAAATTATTACGACTTGATCTTTTGTGACCTGCATATGCCTGAGATGGACGGGCATGCATTGGTCCGCGCGATTTATGAGAAGTATCCGCATCTTGATTCATCACGGATTGTGATGGTTTCCGGGGAGGAAGACAGCTCTTACAAACAAATTGCTAAAGAATTTGGTGTCAAGCAGTTTATTAAAAAACCGATCAAACCGCCGGTTTTTTTACATCATGTGAAACCTTTGATCTTAAAGGTGAGACGAGAAGAGGAAAAATGATTCTTGAATGGGTAAAAGAGAATAAAAAGCTTGCGTCCAAGATCATTGGTGCCAATTTTTTGCTGATGGTCCTTGTTTTACTTTTTTGGTCTCAGCCGAAAGAGGGAATGAGCGAAAATGAAAAAGCAGCGGCCAATCTGGCCCGTATGGAAGCGAAGGTAAACGGAAGTTCACAGAAAAAAGGATCTGAACCGTCCAGTTTTATGCAGGAGTACAAGCAAAAGCAGAAAGTACAACTGCAGGTCTTTTTAATTATCATGAGCATTGCCGGTGCAGGATTTCTGGGATACGGTTTTTTTAAAAAAGAGGAAAATTGAAAGGCTTGGCCGTCAAAGAGGTTGAGGCCTAGAATTTGTCTTTTAAATACAATTCAAAATCAGAAAGAACATCATCAAATGATTTTAGTAAGAGGTGACCGTCATCATAGTTTTTAACGAAGGCCTCACTGAAGTAGAGTGCTGATGCTTCAGGATCAATTGTATCATCGTGATCCCCCAGTGCTACAAAACAGTTACGCGGTTTTTTAAGAGAGTTAAGGTTGCTTGCATAGGTCAAGTACATATTGGCCGCGTGCAGGATGACCTTTTTTTTCTCCATATCATTCTCCGCTTCAAGCATCTTTTTTGCTTCCATCGCAGGTTGATAAACAGGATTGATCAGCAGACAGTCTTTTTTGAATTTCGCAGCCAGATAATAGGCATAGAATCCTCCAAGAGAAGCCCCGATGATGATCGTGTCATTTGATGCCGTACGCAGGGTATCTTCCGCAAGTGTCATGCACTTAAGCGGGTCAGTCGGAAGGTCAGGAATCAACAGCCTGTTTTCGGTACACAGCTGGCGCAGACGCTGAGGTTTGTCTCCTTTAGAGGAGGAGTCATAACCATGAAGGTACAAGATAGATCGATTATTAAAACGCGCCATAAAAACCTTTCTTTTTTCTTCTTTAATGGGTGCTTTGCGAGATAAGTACACCTTCGATCAGTTTATCGATATCACCGTCCATAATGGCACTGACATTGGAAAATGCTTCATTAGAACGGGTGTCTTTGACTTGTTGGTAGGGCTGCATGACATAGGATCTGATCTGATGTCCCCAGCCGATCTCGGATTTTTCGACACCATCTTTTTCTGCCTGCTGTTTTTCCATCTCAAGCTCATACAGACGTGATTTTAACATCTTCATCGCTGTCGCTTTGTTTTTATGCTGGCTTCGGTCGTTTTGACACTGGACAACGACGCCGGTCTCGATATGTGTGATACGGATAGCCGATTCTGTCTTATTGACATGTTGCCCGCCGGCGCCGCTTGCGCGATAGGTGTCGATACGGATATCTTTGTCTTCGATCTCAATGTCGATGTCATCATCAAGCTCAGGTGATACCATGACGGAAGTGAAAGAGGTATGACGCTTGGCATTGGAGTCAAAAGGGGAGATACGGACAAGGCGGTGGATACCGTTTTCCACTTTCAGGTAACCGTAGGCATTCTCACCCTTGATAAGTAAAGAGGCATCTTTGATTCCGGCTTCTTCACCATTTTGGTAATCCAGGATCTCTGTCTTGAAACCATGGCGTTCGGCCCATCTTGAGTACATCCTGAAGAGCATGTGCGCCCAATCTTGGGATTCGGTCCCACCGGCACCGGGGTGAATGGAGAGTATCGCATTATTACCGTCATGCTCGCCGCTCAGCATGACCTCGATTTCCATAGCATTGACACCGTTATTGAGTTCATCGGCTTCAGAGAAAAGTGTCTCTATAGTCTCGTCATCTTTTTCTTCCTTGGCCATCTCATAGAGGTCCTGGGCATCTTCGAGCATTCCGGAAGCTTTTTCAAACTTCTCCAGTTTTCGCTCGAGTTGTGTCTTCTCTTTTTGTACCTGGGCCGCTTTGGCAGCATCACTCCAGAAGTCCTGTCCATTTTCCAGGACTTCGATCTCATCTAGGCGGGTCTGGATTTGGTCCGGCTTGACGATGTTGCTGATGTTTTGCATTTTGGTGTTCAAAGTTTTTAAAAGTTCACTGTATTCGTAATGGTCCATTGCTTACCTAATTGTGTATAATTTCATTATTATAATGCAAGAAGGCTTAAAAAGATGAAGATAGTCCGTTCTCCCGAAGAACTCAAATCGATTTTAAAAGAAACAAAGATGTCTGCAGATACTGTAGAGAACCGCAGTGTCGGTTTTGTACCGACTATGGGTGCTTTACACCGTGGACATCTCAGTCTTATCGAAGCCTCGGTCAAGAACAATGATATCACAGTGGTATCTATCTTTGTCAATCCTACACAGTTTCTGGAGGGTGAAGATCTGGACAAGTATCCGAAAAAGTTCGAAGCGGATGAGCGGATCTGTACTTTGGCCGGTGTGGATATTCTTTTCTACCCCCAGGTCGATGATATGTATGAATCGGATGAGGTCAAGATAGCCGCTCCGAATGTGCGCGGATATGTCCTTGAAGGTCATGTCCGACCGGGTCATTTTGACGGTGTTCTGACTGTTGTGATGAAACTTCTTAATATCGTATCACCTGATCGTGCCTATTTTGGGAAAAAAGACGCCCAGCAGTTGGCTTTGATTATGCAGATGGTCAAAAACTTCTATATGGATGTGCAGATCGTACCACTTGAAACAGTACGCGAGAGTGACGGGCTTGCGATGAGTTCGCGAAATGTCTATCTTGATAAAGATGAGAGAGTCGAGGCTTTGAAGATATCACGCTCTTTAAAGATAGCCACCAATCTGGTCATACAAAAGAGCCTGAATGCGCAAACCATAAAACAGGAGATGCGCAAGGTTATGGAACCGTTGGACGTAGAGTATATTGCCATCGTCTCACGTTCCTTTATCCCTTTGGCAGAAGTAGAGGTAGGCAATACGATCATATTGGTGGCTGCGCGTCTTGGCAGTACACGTCTGATCGATAATATCTGGATCTAAAGCTTGGGCTTCAAATAGTCAAACTCGACCAGGAGGTCAACGATCTGTTTATAAACAGGCACAGCTGTCAAAGAAGCAAAGTGGTTTGCCTTGGGCTGGATGACAGTGACGCCCAGGGTATAGTGTTTCTTCTCATCGTTGGCAAAACCGAAAAATGAGGTGTTGTATTTGTTGACATACCTGCCTTTTTCAGCGATATGGGCGGTTCCTGTCTTTCCGCCGACTTCCAGACCCGGTGTGATAGCACCGACACCTGTTCCTTCATTTACCGTTTTGATCAGGATCTTTTTCATGCGTTCCGCAGTCGCTTGAGAGATGACCTGGACAGAGCCTTCCGGTGTCATGGAACGGACATTCCCATGCATGTCGACAAGCCCTTCGACGATATAGGGCTTCAACATTCTTCCCCTGTTGTTGAAGGTGTTATAGGCTTTAAGGATCTGCATGACATTGACGTCTATTCCGTAACCATATGAGGCGGTTGCTTTATATATCTCACTTTTGAGTTGATTGATAGCGGGTACGCTTCCTCGTTTTTCATACGGTAGATGCAAGCCGCTCTTCTGCCCGAATCCAAAGTCGATGAGTCCCTGGTAATACTCCAATGCCGGAAGCTTTTGAGCCAGTTGCGCAATTCCTACATTTGATGAATGCACGATGACATTCTCGGCACTCAGCCAGTCGAACTTATGTTCATCGACGATGGTCTTGCGTCCCATTTTCATCCTTCCGTTATGTCCGTTGACAAGGTCGTAGGGATTGACCAGTTTATGCTCCAGCAGAAGAGAGAAGACGATCGGTTTCAAGACGGAACCGGGCTCGAAACTGTACTCGACCGCATTTGCATTCAAAGAGGGATAGTCTGAACGGCGTATATTGTTGGGTCGATAACGGTTTGAACTGGCTAATGAGATGACTTTGCCGGTAGTTGACTCCATGATAACAGCCATGATCTCATCGGCATTGAGTTTCTCCTGCATGGTACTGACGATCTTTTCGACACGTTTTTGCAGTGTCACAGGGATGCTGAGCTGAACATTGAGGCCATTGATATCGGGTTTTGTATAGCTTTTTTTGTTCAAGATCATATAACTGTTGACATCACGGGGTCCGAACTGTTTTCCATCCTGTTGGGCATTGAGTTCATTGTCAAAACTTTTCTCAATCCCTTTGACTCCTCTGACACGGGTATAACGATCCTCTTCGACCTTATGGATATAACCGACAATAGGTGTGAGTAGGTCCTGGTAAGGGTAGCGTCTTTTTTCTCCGCTGGGAATAATATTGAGGCCGTGCAGGATATGGTTACCGTTGGGAAGGACATACTCGACAAAGACCTTCATACGGCGTAGTTTGTATGCGAGAGATTTCAGGTATTGTGCGTCTTGCGGGTTGATGTGGTAAGAGAGGACGACGCTGCCTTTACGGGAGTCCAGCCGTTTTGTGATCTCTTTCTCACTGATGCCACTGTAGATGGAGAATAGCTTGATGAAGAGCTCTTTTTTGTCGGGATCGATGTTCCGGGTGTTTACGACAGCTTTGTACAGCTGTTGGGTTGTGGCGATATGAAAACCGTCGGCACTGAGTATCTCACCACGTTCCGCTCTTTTTTCATCCGAGGTGAACAGAGACGGGGTACGGCGTTCATGGACAACCGTGTAGAATTGTGAGCTTAAAAAAAGAATAAAGCCGACAATTAAAAAGAGGAAAAGTACCAATATTTTTTTTGATTTGTTTCGGTTTGTCATTGAGTCCGCATGATTGCTTTTTGTAATTGTATCGGAATAATTTTTATAGTAGAATTTGTTTCATGAATAAAAAGGAAAGTTATGAAAAACATATTGATATTCATCGTAAGTAGTATTGTTTTTTTAGGCTGTTCATCCCTGCGTGTCAGTTATGATTATGATCCCGGATATGATTTCTCTCAACAGACAAGATATGCTGTCGTGCATCATAACAGAGAAGGCGAGGATACGCTTTTCAATGACAGGGTTATCAATGCTATCAAGACTGAATTAAATGCCAAAGGGTATGTCCAAACATCCAAGGAAGAAGCAGATCTCGTCTTTGTCTTTCATTCCAAGGTAGAAGATAAGACGGATATCGACACCGACTACCAGATGGTCGGTTTCGGAATGTACCGTTACGGCGGAACGATGGTCGCGACGACAAGTACCTATCATTACACCAAGGGGACATTGATCGTAGACGCCCTTAACCCTAAAGATCAAAAAATCGTCTGGCGGGGTATTGCAACGGATACTTTGAAAGAAAAAAAGACACCTCAGAAACGTACTGAATATATTAATAAGGTCATCCAAGAACTGATGGAAAGCTTCCCGGGAAAATCAGCCGATAAATGAAGCGAAGCTATAAGAGATTCACGCACGAGTCGATGGTCGAGATCGGCTCGTATCTGACAAAGCAACTGGAAAAGGGCGAACATACCGTCGAGTTTTGTGTCCTTAACCCTGACTATATGCATAATATCTATGCCGGCAGGCGTGTAGAGGTAGAGGGAATAAGTTTTGTCTATCGCGGATACAAGGCATGGAGCGATCTGGCTGAACTTCATTACTGCCGTATGCTTACCCCTGTTATCGAAGAGGAACACCTTGTCAGATTGCGGTTTGAGAAACTGGATATTTCTGAATCTTTTCATCTTTTGAAAGAGACGCCGCTTCAGGAGAAATACGGGGCAGGGTCTCCCTTTGCACAGATCAACAAAAACGAAGAGCCTGCCTTCTTATACCCTTATATGAAAGCCCTTGAGAACGTAAAGGTGAAAAACAGGCTGCGCATTTTGGATCTTGGGGTCAACAGCGGGGATGAGTTTGATCTTATCAGGGAGCTGCTTGAAAACGAGGAATACGAAAAAATAGAGCTGGTGGGCATAGACTATTCTGCCTCTGCCATTGCCGAGGCAGAAAAGCGTTTTCCCGAGGATAACGTACGCTTTATCGAACATGACATCAACAGACTTGATGAGCTGGAACTGGGAAGGTTTGATCTTATCATCAGTATCGGGACCTTTCAGAGTCCCGGCATAGAGTATAAACCTTTTTTGATGTCACTGGTGCAGAATTACCTAAATGATGATGGCGCGATGATTCTTGGTTTTCCAAATTGCCGATGGATGGGTGGCGAGATGATCTACGGGGCCAAGGTACCGCATTACAACTTCTCGGAGATGGGGCTGATGTTCAGTGATGTTATCTATGCGAAGAAGTACCTTCAGCAGAAGAAGTTCCGCGTGACATTGACGGGACGGGATTATGTGTTTTTGACAGGGACTAGGATAGGGGTATAATGTTTAAAATATACAGTAAAAAACTTATTAGGTTTTATGACCAGTTACTGCTTAAAATGAACAGTCCGATAAAAATTGAACTTGTCCCCAATAATACAAAAAAATACCAAAATATTTTTCTATGCAGTGGTAAGTTAGGAACTAAGACACTTTCTCCATGTTCATTGGGATTAAAATATACATTTAAAATAGGTTGAGAAATAGTTTTAATATATTCTTCTGTTTCGCTTATTGTGTCATTTAATTCTCTATAATATGCGACATTGTCAGAAGTATATATTTTTCCTTTAACTTCATACTCATATTTTATATATGGGTAATAAGACCTAGCCATTTCTTGTGCATGAGGATTATCACATTTCACTTTTTGATATAAAAGTCTTCCTTCTGTTCTATTCCATTTTAGTGCTTTGTTGACATCAGATAGTTTTTTTACACTCAAATACAGTGTGATAATACCTATGAGCATTAATACAATAATATCAAAATGAATTATTTGCTGAAATTCATAAGGAAGGAAAATCAATAATGTTAAAGGCAATAAAGCCACAAATATTTTTACAATCAGTAAACGGGTTTCTTTTTGCATAAATAAATTTCTTTTCAATGTGATTATTTAACGCTTGATACTTTATATGAATAATTCTTAAATATTAAAGTATTGATATTTTAAATAAGTCCAAGAGAAAGGAAATTAGTAGGTTGAAAATTTTGTCGAAAGGACTGTATTGTTCTAGATGAGGCTAAACCTCTTCCATTAATGTAAAGCCTTTGCAGGTACGCGAGCGCACATCTGCTACGGTTTTGTTCGCCATAACGAGAAGTAGCTCTCGTTATTTTACGGCGAACTCACATCTGAGTTCTTGTGATCTCTTTGTAGGCGTTAAGCGCTTTGTTTCTGACTTCAAGCATAAGTTTCATACTGATCTCAGCCTTGTCGATGGCAAGTGCAGCTTGGTGAAGGTCCTTGACCTGACCGGTCGCCAGATCACTCATCGCTTTCTCACCACTCTTTTGCATCTCGTTGACATCATCTAAAGACTTTTTAAGGGCATCGGCAAAACCTGATCCATCAATCTGGTTATTGGCATTGCTTTTACCCAATAAGTCAGCAGTGGAAAGGCCCGATACTTTATTTAAATCACTCATAGTCTAATTATACCTTATTTTTACGCTTGAATTATACTCATCGCACTTTGTGCCATCGATTTAACACTTTGAAAGGCCGCGACATTGGCCTGATAAGAGCGTGTT
>JBFEWG010000124.1:0-5685 GCA_041546465.1 Sulfurimonadaceae bacterium | reverse complement strand
GCAGTTGACGCTCAGGAAGATCCGGAATTCATTTATAGCTTGCCTTTTCATGAGAGTTTTAAAGTCTCTCAGGGGTTTAATGGTAATACTTCACATAAGGGAACATCACAATATGCCATTGATTTTGCGATGCCGATCGGGACACCCGTTTATGCAGCCCGCGGCGGAAAAGTCGTTGAAGTCGTTCAGCAGCATAATAAGCATGGTATGGATCCAACCATGCGTCAATTCGCTAACTATGTGATCATTGAACATGACGACAGGACACTGGGAAGGTACTTTCATCTACAACATCATGGTGCCAAAGTCAAACTGGGCCAAATGGTAAAACAAGGCGAGCTGATAGCGCTATCAGGAAATACGGGAAGGACATCTGGTGCCCACTTGCATTTTGTAGTGACCAAAGCTCAGGAATATGAACACGGATATAGGTCAATCAGCATTCCTGTAAAGTTCAAGTGTGTCGAGGGAATTGTAGACAATCCTTTAAAGGGACAGAGTTATTGTTATGTAAAATGAATAGCCAGCCAGATAGTCGGCGTCATTGTATAGATCACTTTATGTCTCTTCATCTTAGGGATATGGATATATTCCCCCCTGATAAGATCAACGGTACGGTTATCTTTCTCAAATAGAATTTTGCCTTCACCCTCGAGTATGACTACCCATTCATCTCTTTCTTGTTCATACCATTCATCAGATGTCTGCCCATGGGATGTTATCTTTTCAATATGTATGTTTTTTGTCTTTAACAGTGTGTCAAACTGTTCTGTATTGGGGTCCGATGCATTGGGCTCAAAAAGGTTTGACATGGTTTTTTCCGTGATGTTGATATTAATGCGTTCATTAGGAGTATAGCATCTTTGCGAGTAGAAGCTGATAATTACAACCTTTTTTAAGGGAGATTAATACTTAAAAGGTCCTCTGCCCATATGAGTTTACCTGTGTAGTCCTTTTTAATGATATCTGTACTCTCTTTTTCTGATCCGTAGGTACGTTTCATTCGGTGAGACAATACTAAGATTTTCGGTTTGGCAACAGCAGCGATTTGTGCAATACGTTCTGGAGTCATATGCAGCTCTCTAGCGTGGTTATATCCATGTTGAGGTATGGCATGATGAGCAATAAGTATGTCGGCATCGACGGAGAGCTTTTCCAAGGTATCTGTATGTGCTGCAGTATCTGCACTGAAGACTATCTTTTTCCCATCGATATCAATTCTAAATGCAAGGGTTGGGACAACGCCATGCTTTACTGGAACAGCAGTGATTTTAACACCATTAAAATCGAAGTTGGTATAAGCACTTACCTCATAGGGAATGATGGAAAATGAATCGCTCTCTTGACTTAATATATCCGACATATATCGATAAGCCCCGTTTTTTCCAAATTGCAGTTGTATATATTCATTAAACCCTGGAAAATAATCGTTCGCATCCGGTCCGATCAGGGGCAGGCTTCGTAAACGTTCAGAAAAGTAGCCGGCTTTCATCAGAGCTGGAAGATCAACGACATGGTCAATATGAAGATGAGTACATAACATGGCTTCCAAGTCTTCAATCTTTGCTTTTGCTTGAGAAAATCGTAAAAATGATCCACCACCAAAATCTATCAGTACCAGTGCTTTGCCATCTCTTTTTATGAGGTACGATGAGGATGCACGCTGAGTTGTTTCAGGCCCACCGGACCCAAGTACCTGGACAGAAATATCCGAAGCGATGAGTAGAAATGGTAAACAAAGTAGAAGAAGTTTTTTCATAAGGGTTCCTTGAATATGTATTATATCAGTCTGTCTGTGTACTGTGTGTGATGTGATAAGTAAGACAAACATGCATGATGTCCAAGGTAAACTTTTTTATTTTGTAAAAATGGCATTGCCAACTTTTGGTATAATCACGGTAATTATTTATAGAAGGTATGAAGATTATGACAATCCTTTCTACTGCCGATGCACAATTCGGTACAGCTTTTGAAGAACTGCTTGGACGGGGCAAGATGGATATCGAGCAGGTCTCGACGATCGTGAACGGAATAATTTCTGAGATCAAAACAGAGAAAAATGGTGCACTTAAACGTCATATTGCAAAGTTTGACAACTGGACACCTGTAAATGATGAAGAATTGAAAATTGATACAGTTGTCATGAAAGAGGCTTATGACGCTTTGGATGAGAAACTAAAGGCAGCCTTGCATCTTGCCTACGACCGTATTAAGGCCTATCATGAGAAGCAACTTCCAAAATCCTGGTTTGATACGGAAGCAAACGGTACGATATTAGGTCAAAAAGTCACTGCAGTTGATAAAGCAGGACTTTACATTCCCGGCGGAAAAGCAGCGTATCCCTCTTCACTTCTGATGAATGTCATTCCTGCACAAGTCGCCGGTGTTGAAGAGATCGTAGTCTGTACACCAACACCAGATAATGAGCCGAATCATCTCTTGCTTGCAGCATGTCACCTGTGTGGTGTCTCTAATGTTTTCAAAGTCGGTGGCGCTTCGGCGATTGCAGCCATGGCTTACGGGACAGAGAATATCCCTAAGGTTGATGTGATTACCGGACCCGGTAATATCTTCGTTGCCACAGCCAAAAAGCTTGTCTTCGGTGAAGTCAATATCGACATGATCGCAGGACCAAGTGAGATCGGAGTATTGGCAGATGATACGGCCAATGCTAACCATTTGGCTATAGACCTTCTTTCGCAGGCAGAACATGATGAGATGGCATCTTCGATCTTGATCACGCCTTCCAAGAAGATCGCAGATGAGACAGTTGCCGAGATCGAAGTATGGTTGAAAAAGCTACCGCGTGAAGAGATCGCACGCAAATCGATAGAAGAACGCGGTGCCGTGATCGTAACAAAGGATATGGATGAAGCGGTAAGGCTGATGAATGAGATCGCTCCTGAACACCTGGAAGTCGTGACGCAAAACCCGTTTGACCTGCTGCCAAGCATCAAGCATGCCGGCGCGATATTCCTGGGTCCGAATACGCCTGAGGCAATCGGTGATTATATGGCCGGACCGAACCATACATTGCCGACAGGCGGTACGGCAAAGTTCTATTCTCCGCTTGGTGTTGAGAACTTTATGAAAAAATCTTCAATTATCTCTTTTTCTGCCGATGCTATCAATGAAGTTGGCGAAGCTTGTGCTATGATTGCCAACACAGAAAGTTTAACGGCTCATGAACAGTCTGTTCGGGTGCGGTTAAAAAAATAAATATATAAAGAGGATAAGTTAATGGAAACATTACTGCTTCACCCGCCTTTAGTACATTTTGCAATCGTGTTGCCCCTCGTGGCCCTTTTCTTTCAGATTGCCTACAGTGTCAGTAACAACTATCTCTATTCGCAATGGTCATCTCGTATATTGGTCGTTGCAGCACTCTTTATGGTAGGTGCCTGGTATACAGGAGGTCTGCAAGGTCAAGATGTTTATCCTCTGCTTTCTGAAGAGGGACAGTCCATATTGAAGCAACATAAAGATATCGGTTTTTATCTGATGATAGCGACGATCATCCTGGCTATCCTGAAACTTATAGCCTGTAAGGCAAGAAATGTCGTACTGGAGACGATTGTCCTGATTGGACTCCTGGCTGCATCGTCTGCCTTGGCTTATCAAGGCCTGATCGGTGGCGATGTCGTCTATAAGCATGGCGGAGGTGTCGAAAACCATTCCGACGGCTTGGACTGTCTGGCTGAGCAGGAAGAAGAGGAAGAAGAGTCAGAAGAATAAATCACAAAAGATGATTTGGCAGACCTGCTCTGCCGTCTCCTCTGCAATTACTGACATACTACCACTTTAATAAAATTACATTTTGATTGCATACTCCAAAAAAACAATAAAAATATAGCATTTCTTATTTTACACATAGGCTGAAAAATATAAGAAAATTTTCAACTTCTTTAGTTTTAGATAAGATTGTTTCAGCTATTATCCCCCTAGGTAAGTTTTCTTATTTGTTTAAATAAGGGTTGCTTCTAAAAACGTATTAGTTAACAGATCTTCAACTATTGTCCATCAATGTTTGAAGTTATTATATTCATAATCTTAAGTAGGAGGAGAATGAATGCATTTAGGTTTCTTAGTAGACTTGCATCTTTGTATGGGTTGTAAGGGCTGCGAAATTGCATGTAAAGTCGAAAACGAGGTACCATTGAGTACGTGGCGTCTTCGTGTTAAGTATGTAGATGTGGGTGTCTTCCCAGAGACAAAACGTACATTTACTCCGTTACGTTGTAACCACTGTACAAACGCACCTTGTGAGCGTATCTGTCCGGTATCTGCACTTCACTATATTGAAAACGGTATCGTTAACATCGATAAAGAACGTTGTATCGGTTGTGCTGGTTGTGTTATGGCTTGTCCATATGGTGCGATCTATATCGACCCTGAGACACAAACAGCTGACAAATGTACATATTGTGCACATCGTATTGCATCCAGCTTAATGCCGGCATGTGTTGTTGCTTGTCCGGTTGAAGCGAATATCTTCGGTGACCTTGATGATCCTGCATCAAATATCAGCCGTTATATCATGGAAAACCAAGGTGATGTTCAGGTACGTAAGCCTGAGAAGGGTACAGATCCTAAACACTATTATGTCGGTGGTGGAAATACTACACTTAACCCACTTGCATCACATCGTGCAGAGGGTTATGACCTATTCAACAAACTTACGACAAAAATGCCGATTGGAGGACACCACTAATGTTAGATTTACCATTAGACGCAACTCATGCAGTTGTAACACTTGACGTTGGACTTCCTGGAATCGTTTGGGGTTGGATTATTACGATGAACATGTGGGCGAAAAGTATCGGTACAGGTGTTATCTTTATGCTTTTCTACCTTCTTAAGAAGTATCCAAATGAAGCAGCCTATTTACGTTTTCCGTTGACGGTAGTGTCTATTATCACTATTCATGTCTTTTTATTCTTTACGGTTATCGATTTACACCAGATGTTTAGATTCTGGCATATCTTTGTGTACGCACACTGGACATCAGCAATTGCAATCGGTTCATTCCTTGCAACTGGTTTTGTTGGTATGATCTTCTTTCTTGCATACGCGAGTTACATCAAGAAAGACAATGAGCTTTTTGACAAAGTACTTCTATGGACAGTTGTTCTTGGCGTACCAGTAACACTATATACTGCAGGTCTTATGGCTCAGTCAACTGCACGTGAACTATGGCAGATGCCTACAGAAGCGGCACAGATGATTTTGGCTGCTACATTGGCAGGTTCAGCTACTACATTGCTTTTAGGTGGAAAACTTCCATATGAAGCTAAACGTGACCTTGCAGTAATCCTTGGATTGTCTGCATTGGCAGCATTTATCCTTTATATGAGCGAACTTGTTTTCGGTCCAATGAAGGCTGAAGAAGTAGCAGCTGTATTACTATACATTAAAGGACATGGTGAATATACAACGATGTTCTGGATCGGTCAAGTATTTGCTTTCATCGTTCCAATGGTTCTTGTAACACTAAGTGTTCAAAACAAATCTACTGGTCTTTTGACTTTGGCATCTGTATCTGCTCTTGCAGGTCTATGGGTGACTAAGCATGTATGGCTAGTAATTCCACAACTATTACCAATGAGCTAAGGAGGCCACTGAATGTTTTTAGAAAACAGAAGAACATTTCTTAAAGGTGCTGCATTTACTGTTGCAGGCGCCGCT
>JBFEWG010000003.1:0-46179 GCA_041546465.1 Sulfurimonadaceae bacterium | reverse complement strand
TGCCCACTGGCCAGATGGTGAAGTCTGGGACTCATCTTTTGAAGAGTGCGTTTCAGCATATTTTGAGACTCTAGCCCTGGATGATGCCTATGAGAAAGCCGTACAATGGGGCAATGTCTCACAGGAGGAAGCCGACAGGGCCAAGCACTTTCATCTGCTTGCCGTCTTTTATGATGCACCCGATAATGACCCGCAGAATATCTTAGACGATGAGGAATGGCTTGAGGTCGTTGAAGCGGCAAGAGAGTTTTGGGATTACTTAAAGACGACTGTCACCTCGCAAAGAGAGATTAACCTGATCCAAAAACTTGAAAAAGCATTCACCTAAGCTATTATTTGGTCGTGGCAAAGGAGAATTATGTGTCCAAATTGTACAAAAGAGACATTTTCTGCATGGGATAAGCTAAAGTCAAATAAGCTCAGAGAATGCAGTGAGTGCGGCGTGCTGGTAAGGCCTTCTTTTTTTAGAAGTATCTTGAGTATGCTTCTTGCCATCTTCCTCTCTACGATCAGCGCTTTTATCACACTTTATATCTTCATGAGACTGATCGGACCGATCAGCTTCACCCATATTTGGATAATGCTGATTCCGCTGATAGTAGGTTCTTTGCTTCCAACCCTTCTCTGGATCAGATTCAATAACTGGTTTGTACCCTGGATAGTACAAAAGACATAACGGCAAGGAAGAGTGTAAAAGAATATATTATCTCAAGATATCTTGTTGATGATAGCCTTATGAATGGATCCATTTGTCGCTACAATAACCCGTTCATCCAGTGTATAGGCTCCACCGTCTTGGCGGCTGACGCTTCCTCCCGCTTCCTTCACCATCAAAATTCCGGCAGCGACATCCCATGGCTTGAGATTGATCTCGAAGTAGCCTTCAAAAGTCCCACGTGCCACATTACAAAGATCCAGTGCGGCTGAACCCAGTCTACGAATATCCCGTGTATACGGCAGGACCGCTTCGATGCTTTTCATCACCCAGCGAAAGTCTTCACCCTGCTCGACCTTGGTGTAAGGAAAACCTGTCGCAATCAGTGACTTTTCAAGCGTCTGTGCTTTACTGACACAAAGAAGCTTTTCATTACAATAGGCTCCCTTACCTTTTTCGGCATAAAAAAGTTCATCAAGTACAGGATTAAAAACGACACCCGCCACAGGCTCACCCCCTTCCCAAATGCCGATAGAGATCGCGCAAAAAGGGATACCATGGACAAAGTTTGTCGTCCCGTCGATAGGATCGATATAGATGGCTTTGTCAGGATGACTTATCCCTTCGTTTGTCTCTTCTCCTATCAAAGTGTATTCGGGGAAGGCGGCAGAAAGTTTCTCTTTCAGCAAAAGTTCGATTTTGACGTCATAATCAGTGACAAGGTCAACAGCACTCTTATAATTGATATCCTTGGCGCTCGTGTATCCCTCTAGAAAAAGTGGGCCGATAGAACTGGCGATGGTCTTTATTTGATCATACACAAACAATCCCTAAAAACTAAAGCTTTTTCAAATAACAGCTAAGCAGGACGATCTTCGTTCCGTTGACACGGCCTTCAATCTGTTCATGGTTGCCCGGTACAAGGTGGATATTCTTGACTGTCGTTCCCTGCTTTGCCGTAAAACCGGCACCCTTAACGACAAGGTCTTTGATAATACTGACAGAATCACCTGCCTGCAGGATCGTCCCGTTGCTGTCACGCGTCGGCTCACGGTTTTCCTCTTCAAGTCCGGCATCTGCCCAGGCCTTGACATCATCCTCAAGATACAACATATCAAGAAAGTCCTGCGGCCAGCCTTCTGATGCAATACGGTTTAGCATACGGTAAGCGACAACCTTGACAGCATCTTCTTCACTCCACATACTGTCATTAAGACAGTGCCAGTGGTTTGCATCCATCTTTTCTTTGTCTTCGATCTGTTCTTTACATGTACTGCATACCAAAATAGATTTTTGTGCCGAGCCATCTGATGGTGAGACCTCCAATACAGAAAGGCCATCTGTTGAAGCACACAGCTCACATTTTGATCCGCTACGCGCCATTAGTTCTTGTTCTACGCTCATGATAATCCCTAGCTAAGTTATGGTTGAAGGAATTGTATCGAGATAGTGTATAAAGGAAGATTAGAAGATGTAAGAGTCTAAGACTCTCACAGTTTAGACAAAAAGATTGATGTTGTAGTTGTGTCCTGCTTCTTTTAAAGCCAAATATGCCCTAAACTTCAAGGCATCTTCACTTCCCACGGCATCAAGACACTCTTTTGCCTTATCAATCATCTCAAGATCAAAAAGTGTATAGAAATAAGCATCATTAGCTTCTTCATGCTGTTCTGCCAGTGTTTCAAAAAGCTTGATACGTTGTTCAGGTATCATGTGGATGCTCAACTCTTTGGAAATGGAAAGGTAATCTGACTTGCTTAGTTCCACTCTATCTAAAAGGGCAAGAAGTGACTCGTTAGAGACTTCCAGTGTGTTCTCCTCACTGTTGATACGTGCAAGAATGATGTAAAGGGCATCCTTAGTCATAAACTCCTGATATTTCTCAATAGCATACATAGGAGCCTGCGCGACATAGTTGATATAAGCCTTTTGAAGAATGTCTTGAGAGTATTTCTCGCTCTTTGAAAGTATCTCTTCCGAACTTAGATCGAGATTCATCATACGGTTCTTTTGATTTTGGACAATAAGAGGGTTTGTCGCATCCAGGTTATACTTTTTCAGGTCAACAGCCTTGCCGGCTTTGATATCACTTAACAGGTTCATGATCGTATTGACCTTTTCATTATCTGTGAGCTCAATATGATCATCAATTGTCATCGAGGTATTCTCAAGTACTTTGGCAAGAAGTCTATAGGGTTGTGTCTTAAAATGGTAATGATGTTCTTTGTTTAGCAATTCATCCATTATCATATCGACCAGCATAGTGTAGTCTTTTTGGTAATTACGAAGTTTGAAAAAACTTTTTAGCGAATAATATGTCATATGCAGCACACTTGCCACATACAGAACGAAGACTGGAAAGAGGACCAAAACAGCTACAGGCAAAGGCGGTAGATGAATACCGAAAAATGAAATAGCCTCAGACTGATCATATCCCAGGAACTGGCTGATGTACCAACCTACAAACAGCATTAATGCCAAGGTTCCAAGGGTATATCGTTTTAGGTACATAGTCATTCCTTAATCGTCAAGATTTTTATTGTGCACTCTTCTCCGCGATCTCGCGACAATCAATACAGTATTTTGCATGAGGTTTCACCTTCAAGCGATGAACACCTACACACTCTTCACACATCTCACAGATACCGTAAGTGCCTTCTTTGATTTTAGCCAATGCAAGGTCAATTTCGAATAATTCCAACTCCTGTTGGCTGCCTATGGCATTCTCTACCATATTATCGTTACTAACAGAAGCATAATCACCTTCATCATTCAGCTCGAGTTCGCGAAGGGCATCCATCTCTTTTTCAACACCGTCAATATTCTTTTCGATCTGTGCCTTACGGTTTACAAGTGTCTCTTTGAAATATTCCAACTCTGTTGCGTGCATTTCTTTCATTCTCGTTTATTCCTTATTTATGATAGGGATGATTATTGTTGATGGCAAAGCCCCGAAAGACCTGTTCTAATAAAACAGCCTTTGCAATCTTATGGCTCATCGTCAGATCACTCAGACTGATCACCTGATCACACTGCTTTAAAAAGCCATCTTCAAAACCATAAGCACCGCCTATGTAAAAATTCACCGTAATTCTATCACTTAAAAGCTTACTGAATGTAAAACTATTGATCATTTTTCCATCAGGATGCAGTGCCACATTATAAGATTTGCTTAAATAGGGTTCAAAGGCTTGTGTATAAGCTGCCTGTGCAGAAGCCTGTCCTTCAACCTGTGCCTGATGAATCTTCTTGTTGAAAATCTCAATATCATTGATCGTCGCATACTTTCCGACCATCTTCTCAAGTTCCTTATACAAGGGGCTGTAAAGCGATTTTTCAGGCTTAGCTATAGAGCAGATATTAACTTTCATACAGGCCTGTACCCACCACCAGATAACTCACATTTTCAAACCTGTCGCTCAGTTTTACGCCACCGATTGCAGCGACATTATGCTTGGATTTTGCTGCTAATATATCCAACTTATCACCGAGTATATTCGTAACATCTTTTGTTGAAGTTTGTTTAAAAGCGCCCAATCCAATATAGTTCAGATCCATATGATTGGCTGTTTCTATCTCTTCTTCATTATGAGTCGAGATTCCCAGAAGTTTATCCGGACCGATAAGCTTGCGAACAGAAGAGACAGACTTCTGTATATCCTCATCAATACAAAGCAGATCTTCCTGCCCCATATGCACACCGTCACAAAAGGAAATAAGTTCATACTTGTCATTAACGATCAAAAACCCGTCCCAATGTTTTCGCAATTCGATCAAGGCTTTCTTGATCGTCTCTTCATCACCGGTCTTATTACGATACTGAATGATTTCTGCCTGATGTTTTTTTGCCAGATCTACAAAGTCTTGAAGGGAAAGGCCGCGACTGGAGAGCGTATCCTGATCGCAAAGTGCGTAGAGTTTCATCTATACTGCTTGAATCTCTTTATCTTGGAGCATACACAACAGGTCAGCAATCGTCTTTTTCATTTCATTACGGTTAACGACCATATCGACTGCCCCGTGTTCAAGCAAGAACTCTGCACGCTGAAAACCTTCAGGAAGGTCAGAACCGATCGTCTGTTTGATCACCCGCTGACCGGCAAAACCGATCAAGGCACCCGGTTCAGCGATGATAATATCACCCAACGTAGCAAAAGATGCCGATACTCCACCCATCGTCGGATCGGTCAATACTGAGATATATGGAAGTTTGTGCTTAGCCAGTTTAGCCAAGGCGGCAGAAGTCTTCGACATCTGCATCAGAGAAAATGAACTCTCTTGCATACGTGCCCCACCTGAAGCTGAGACAATGATGACACCTTCTTTTTTCTCTATGGCCCTGTTCACGGCACGTACGATCTTTTCACCCTCAACAGAGCCCAAAGAACCACCCATAAAAGCAAAATCAAATATTACAAGTTGTGTTGCCACACCGTTTATCGTACATTCACCACTGACAACAGATGACGTTCTGCCCGTTTTGGCCTCTGCATCTTCAATACGTTTTTTATATGATACTTTATCGACAAACTTTAAAGGGTCGATCGGACGAAGTGATGCATCTGTTTCAACAAAAGAACCTTCATCACATAAAAGAGATATACGTTCTTTAACGCCAATACGCAGATGGTATCCGCATTTAGGACAGACATAATGTTGTTTTTCGACCTCTTTGTAATACATCAAAGCTTGACATGATTTACACTTGATCCAGTGAGACGGTGCCTCACTTTTACTTGGTTGTGGCTTGCTTGGTTTAGAACTAAAAAAATCAAATAAACTCATATAAATCTCTCCAAATTATTTTAATATTATCGCTTTGACTCGCTCAAAAACATCTTTGTCTTTTGAGATGATAATGTGTTTATCATCCTGATATAAATACAGATCTTGACACATAAACAGACCTGCTTCCAAATCATATTGACGCATTTTACCCAAAAAAACCATATAGTTGGCATAATGGGCATAGGCGAGAGAAAGCGCTACCGCTCCGGGTGCTCTGTATTTAAGGTTGTTTTGAATCAGTGCCTGTGTCAATTCAGGATATAAAGCAGCTTTTTCAAAGATCCCTATTTTAGAAGTGTGATGTTTCTCGACAGATTTGAAATGGGCACTGTGAAGTTTTCCTTGAAGAAACTGATTCTCATCTTTGATAAAAATATCGCCGTTAGCAAAATTACAGACTATACCGATGGAAGGCTTGTCATCTTTCATATAAGCGATAGAGGCACCGTAGTAGGGAAATCGTGTGAGCATATTATCACTGCCGTCTATGGGATCCAGTATGATCTTTACGTCACCTTCTCCGATAACCCCGCTCTCTTCAGAATGGATCTGACCAAAACGCCCCAGGCGTCTGACAAAGATTTCCTCTGCCATCAGGTCAAGCCCGACACAAAAGTCACCACCAGCACCTCTGCATTCACGTGTTTGATATGCTGTCTGATCGTCCGTCACATCAAGCATAGCGACGACCTCCTGACAGGCCTTTATCGTCTCGCGAATGAACGATTGCATCAGATGACTTTACTTAAATGACTTAATGATCGCACGGGCTGCTTCACGTCCGTCATACGCTGCTCTCACAACCAAGTCAGCTCCACGGTAACAATCCCCGCCGGCAAAAACACCTGAGGTCGATGTCTCAAAGTTCTCATTAACGATGATACCACCCCATTCATTCGTCTCAATACCATTGGCTGCCAAGTAGGAAGGTACAACAGGATCAAATCCGAGTGACATGATGATGACATCGGCATTGACATTGAACTCACTTCCTTTCATCTCTTCCATACGGGCACGACCGCTTTCATCTTTTTGTCCCAGTGTTGTTTTGATCATCTCAATACCAACAACCTCACCGTTCTCATTCGTAAGTATCTGTTTTGGCGATGCATAAAAGGTAAAGTCAACACCTTCCTCTTTGGCATTTTTATACTCTTTTTGAGATCCTGGCATATTATGAGCATCACGGCGGTACAGACATGTGACCGATCTCGCACCTTCACGCTTGGCTGTACGTACACAGTCCATCGCTGTATCACCACCACCGATGACAACAACATTCTTGTCCTTAAAGTCCAGCTCTTTATTATAGTCCTGACCAAAGTTCTTCAACTGAATTCCTGTCAGATACGCCATCGCAGGATAGACACCTTTGACATTTTCATTATTTAATCCAGCAACTTTTGCCTTTGTCGCACCGATACCGATAAAGATAGCATCATGATCAGAAGCCAGCTCATCAAAAGAGATATCTTTCCCGACCTCACAATTAAGTACCAGGTTCAGGCCTGCATCAAGCAGTCCATTAACACGACGTTCAACGACCTTCTTGTCCAATTTGAAACCTGGGATACCATAAGTCAGAAGCCCACCCGCACGGTCTGCTTTTTCATACATATCAACAGCAATCCCGGCACGTAGAAGATAGGTCGCTACCGAAAGGCCGGCAGGGCCTGAGCCTATGACTGCAACTTTCTTATCTGATGTGATTCCCGGGAACTCCGGTTTCAGACCGTTCTTATATCCTTCTTCATTGATATAGGTCTCAATCGAACCGATCGTAATCGCCCCGTGACCGTCATTAAGTGTACAATCGCCTTCACAAAGACGATCATGTGGACAGATACGCCCCATGACTTCAGGAAACGGAGAAGGTTCGTTAGAGAGTTTGAAAGCAAATTCAAGGTCTTTTTCTGCAATAGCTTTTAGCCACTGAGGGATATAGTTATGTAAAGGACATTTGTTAAGACAGAAAGGATCACCACACTGGATACATCTGTCACTTTGTGATGCTGCTTCCTTTGTCTCATAAAATTCGTAAATTTCGTTAAAGTCTTTAACACGCTCTACAACAAGGCGTTTTTCAGGTTCGATTCGTTGTGTATCAAGAAACTCTCTCATCTTAATCTCCTTTCTCTATATCTAATGGAAGTGTTTTCATATCTTTTGGACGGACTAACCAGAAGTCTCTGATATCCGTACGGAAGTTGTCCAGGATCTCTTTAGCTTTGATACTTCCTGTTTCATCATAATACTCTTTGATGAGCTTTTTAAGGTAGTGACGTGCCTCATCGCCTTCATCCGTATCGATACGCTCGATCTCGATCAGTTCTCGGTTGATGTTTTCGCCGAACTCATGTGCTTCATCATAAACAAAAGCGATACCGCCTGTCATACCGGCACCAAAATTAATACCTGTCTTACCAAGGATGACAACAATACCACCTGTCATATATTCACAGGCATTGTCACCCGTACCTTCAACAATCGCCAACGCACCTGAATTACGAACACCGAAACGCTCACCGGCTACACCCGAGGCAAACATTTTTCCACCTGTTGCACCATACAGACAGGTATTACCTGCTGCGGCAAAAGACGGCCCCTGTTTTTCCGGTGTGATAATGATCTTACCACCAAGCATACCCTTACCGATATAATCGTTTGCAGGACCATTAAGGTAAAGTGATACACCATCAATCAGGAATGCACCTAAAGACTGTCCGGCAACACCACTGAGTTTAATCTTGACCGTGTCAGATGCCAATCCTGCATCTCCATAGTACTTAGCGATCTCACCTGATATACGTGCACCGAAACTTCGGTTTAGGTTACAGATGTCACGCTTAAGCGTGATTTTTTGCTCTGGATGCTTAATCGTGTTCATCACTTCTTTAAGGACATCTTTTTCAAAATCGTTCGGATCAAACGGTTCATTAGACTCTACCTGACAAGTATCAACACCCTCACAATGGTAAAGGACCTCAGAGAAATCGAATTTCTTAGCAAACTCATCATCGATAACAGATAAAAGATCTGATCGACCGATGATCTCTTCAAGGCTTTTATAACCCATTCCAGCAAGAATAGCACGGATATCTTCAGCCAAAAGCGTAAAGTAATTGATGACATGCTGTACCTTACCTTTGTAATGCTCGCTACGTAGTTTCTCGTTTTGTGTTGCGATACCGACAGAACATTTGTTGACATGGCAAATACGAAGCATCTTACATCCGACAATAGTAAGAACACCTGTACCAAATGCATAAGACTCGGCACCAAGCAGTGCTGCTTTGACAACATCAAGACCTGTCTTGAGACCACCATCCGTCTGTACATGCACCTGACCGCGAAGGTTATTGACTTTCAATGCGTTATGAGCTTCTGAAAGTCCAAGTTCCCATGGATTACCCGCGAACTTGATAGACGTCAGTGGAGCAGCACCCGTACCACCGTCACCACCAGAGATAATAATCTTATCTGCATAGGCTTTTGCGACACCTGCCGCAATCGTACCGACACCTGCTGTTGAGACAAGTTTGACGGTGATAGTCGCATTAGGGTTAACCTGCTTAAGGTCATAAATCAACTGGGCAAGGTCCTCGATAGAGTAGATATCATGATGCGGTGGAGGTGAAATCAATGTAACACCTGCAACGGTGTGACGTAGCCTTGCGATAAGCTCAGTAACCTTGTGACCAGGAAGCTGTCCACCTTCACCCGGTTTTGCACCCTGGGCAACTTTGATCTGAATCTCTTCTGCTGATCGTAAATACGCCGGCGTGACACCAAAACGTCCCGAAGCCACCTGCTTGATCTTTGAATTACGGATTGTTCCAAAACGTTCAGCGTCTTCACCACCCTCACCCGAGTTTGACATACCGCCGATGGTGTTCATCGCTTCCGCAATACATTCATGGGCTTCAGGAGAGATTGAACCTAAAGACATCGCAGCTGAAGCCAGACGTTTAAAGATCTCCTCTTTTGGTTCAACTTCTTTAATATCAATCGCTTTCTTATCTGATTTGATTTCCAAGAAGTCACGAATAAACTTCTGACCACGGTTGTTTACAAGATTTTTCAGCGCTTCAAAGTCTTCATGCTTGCCTGTTTCGACAACCTTATGGATAGTATGGATGACATCCGGACCGAAATCATGATATTCACCACCATTATAGAACTTATAAAAACCACCGATCGTCAATGGGAAAATCGTTTTAAACCCATCCTCTTCAAAGGCCGCTTTGTGCGCTTTTTCAAGACGTTCCTGGATATCAGCATAGCCAAGTCCAGGGATCAGTGACTGAGCATCTCTGAAACAATCCTCGCATACTTCAGATGAAAGTCCAAGAATATCAAACAAGCTTGAGTTTCTATATGAAGCAATGGTCGCAATACCCATCTTCGACATGATCTTTAGCAATCCGCCGTTAAGGGCGATATGTACTGATTTCATCGCTTCATGACAACTCATCGTCAATGCTTTACTCTGCTCAAGACGCGCAATAGCTGATGAGAAAAGAATATATGGGAAGACCGCAGATGCACCAAACGCGATCATCGCTGCTGCTGAATGAGAATCATAGACCTCACCCGTCTGTGCAACGATTGAGACCAGATGACGGTTTCCGTCTTTAAGTAGTGTCTGGTTAAGACGCCCTACAACCATAAGCATAGGAATGACCATTTTTTCAGATGAAAGCCCGACATCAGACAGAACGACAATACGTACGCCCTCGTCAGAGACAGCTTTAGAGACCTTGGCGACCAGTTCGTCCAGAGCTGTTTTCATATCCCCTGTGAAAGTCGTTGAAAAGGTCATGTTCTTGTAACATGCCTGGTAGCGAGCATTGTTTTCATCGCCGAATGAAAGTAGAACACTCAGTTTCTCTTTCGTGATAATCGGTGAAATCGCCTTAAGACGATGAGCATGTGAAGGCGCATCATCCAGAATATTATGAACTTCACCAAACCCTGTGTTCAGAGACATAACCACTTTCTCACGGATAGGATCGATCGGCGGGTTAGTCACCTGAGCGAACTTCTGCTTGAAGAAATCTGAGAAGTTTCTCTGCTTATCAGAGAATGCAGCCATAGGAGTGTCATCTCCCATAGAACCTACAGCTTCCTTACCATCTTTCATCATCGGTTCAATAACTTGTTCAATCACTTCCTGCGTATAGTTAAAGAAACGCTGGCGCGCGATCAATTCGTCTTTATTGTAATCACACTGCTTGACATACTGCTCATCCACATGCTCTTGAAGATAGACCATATTGTCATTCAGCCATTTCATGTAAGGATTACTGCTCTTAAGGTAGTCGTTGATGTCTTCGTCTTTAAGGATCTTTCCGTACTTAAGGTCAAGTCCTATCATCTGACCCGACTGAAGTCTGTTTCGCTCGACGATATTCTCTTCCTGGATATCCAAGACACCATATTCACTTGAGATCAGAAGCATCCCGTCTTTCGTGATGATGTATTTTGAAGGACGAAGACCGTTTCGATCAAGAACACAACCGATGTAACGTCCATCTGTCAATGAAAATGCTGCCGGTCCGTCCCACGCTTCGAATACTGTCGAGTTATATTCATAAAATGCACGAAGCTCTGCATCCATATGCGGCGCGTTTTGCCACGGTGCAGGGATTACAGAACGTGCAGCCTTGAAAAAGTCTGTACCGTTTGCAAGTAAGAACTCAAAAAAGTTATCTGCAGAAGCCGAATCCGAAGAACCTTCCTGTAAGATCGGAAGAATTCTCTTGATCTCATCATCTGAAAAGACATTTGATTTGATGGATTCTGATTTCACTTCGACATTAAAACGGTTAGCTTCGACCGAGTTGATCTCACCATTGTGTGCGACTGCTCTAAAAGGCTGAGCAAGGCGCCACTGCGGAAGTGTATTTGTAGAAAAACGCTGGTGGAATAGTGAGAAAGAGATCTCAAAGTCTTTGTCTTGAAGATCAACATAGAATTGTTTGATCGTCGTAGGCATCACCAGACCCTTGTACGATATCACACGTGAAGACATAGATGGAATATAGAAGTCACTGTCTTCAATCAGTGCATGTTCCGTCTCTTTGCGTGAAAGGTATAAAAGTGCATCGAAACGTCTTGTCGAGATCAATGAGTTCGGCTTTATAAATACCTGAACGATATGAGGTAAAGAAGCCAGTGCCTGTTCTCCCAGGGCATCAGTATCTACAGGAACTGTACGTTTCCAGATAACTTTAAGGTCGTTTTTCTCACACATAGACTCCAGGACATCCAGGTGAGCCATCTCTTTTGTAAAGACCATCGCTACGGCATACTGTTCAGGAAGCTCAATATCAGCTTCTGCCGCCACTTTCTTCATAAACTTTGCAGGCATAGACATCAATAAGCCAGACCCATCTCCTGTTTTACCGTCAGCGGCAACCGCACCACGGTGCATCATACGTTCCAAGGCTGTAATGGCATTTTCTAAATACTGATGAGATGGTACATTGTTAATACTGGCTACCAAACCAAATCCACAGTTATCTTTAAATGAAGTTAATCTTTTATTCAAATCAAGACCTTTCGCATAAATTTATAAATTCTTTCTTAACTTTAAGCTTTTATTAAACAAACTTATTCTATTTAAGAAAACAAGTAGTACATTATATAAAACTATTGGTTAAAACTTATTTAATCATGAAGACATTAAGGGAATTATTTACCTAG
This sequence comes from Sulfurimonadaceae bacterium, assembly GCA_041546465.1. GTDB lineage: Bacteria > Campylobacterota > Campylobacteria > Campylobacterales > Sulfurimonadaceae. Next base: position 34,028 of record JBFEWG010000003.1, on the reverse strand, counting down.
AGAGTGTAGAATTCACTCAAATTACAATGAAAGCGAGTGGATTTGCAAGGGTATATAATCAACGTCAACAAGGCACGTGACGAAGATGTTATAGTTACTATTCTAACGCATCATAACTTATATACACTTTATCGTTTTTACGGAGCACGACATGGGCAGATCAACCTTGGCTTCAAGATCGATTTTGAGACAGAAGCCTCTGTTAAGTCGACAATCGACAGACTCCGTGATGTTATTCACCTCGGCTTTCCCTGGATCACTGACAGAAGCCGTCTTTTCATCTGGCAGCAGTTCACTGCTCTCTTTCATAAGCACCTTCAAGAGAGTGAGGAACTTGATTCCTTCTATTTCAATCTTTTAGAAGATGCTGCACGTATATGGCAGACACAAAATCCTAAACGTATCGCTGTAGAATCATATGTCAAGCTTCTTGATTTTGAAGGCCGTCTTCATAAAGAAATGATCTGTTTTTTTTGTGAGACAAAGATTGAGAAAGAGATGACACTTATCCGTGCTTTTTTACCTGCTCATGCTGAATGTATTCATGCCTTACCTATTAATATCAAAGCCATAAAGGAACTTTTCTCTACCGGTTCAAGTCTCTTCTTAAACGATAAAGAGATCGATATTATCTGGCATGTTCTGCTTGAGGGGTTTTAAGATTCTGGATCCAATGAACGTAAAAGTTTATTGACCACTTTGATGTTTTTTATCGTCAGAACATAAGCATCATCCATAATGCGTAGGACATGATAGACTTCTGTGACAGAAATCCCGTAGGGGTCTTTCTTTGTGACCGAGGCTTCTCCGCGCTTGTTGATAACGACATTGTCAAGTTTTTTTCTGCTGTGCTGCATGAAATATGTCAATAAAAGCGCGCCTGTATGATCCTTCTCTATCGAAACGACCACCTTGTCAGTCACATTGGGAACATGTGGATACATCTTCTGAAAATCATGTCCTTCCATATAGCCCAGATAGACCTTGGTAAAAAGATCGATATAACGTGTACAGACCTCTGTCTTTAAAAAACCCATATTCAAGACTGCATTGGGCTTTGAACGAAGCCGTCGCAACATCCATGCCAATGAATTATAATATTTGAACGGAAAGACATCCAAGACGGCATCGCTGACAAGACTCGGACCCTTTGGGCGTCTAAAAGGTTTACGTTTTCGCTTCGGATTCTCTTTCAACCAGGCATAAACCTCGTCTGCGACAAAAGGTTTTGTTATCCAAACTGTACAGTAATCCGGCAGCTGTTTACTACCGCTCACTCCTTCATTCAGAATGATCAGTGCCTTGATCTCATGATCAGGAAAAAGTACTTCCAACAGAGCTTTCTTCTTGCGTAGACGACGTTTCAGGTTGGTGACTGATTTGATGAGTGTCATCTCAATGAAATAGATTTCGTTTTTACCATAGATCAAACCGTCAAACTCATTGATCTCTATTGAACGCGTACGATAGACGATCTGTCCCTTGTTGTTGACATAGAGTGCATTGGAAAGATGCCCGGAACTTTTTGCATGCGGGCCCTTCAATATAAACTTTCCGATTTGCGGGTTTTCTTTCGCATAAAGAAGCAGCATCTCATAGAGATAATTCTCATAGACTGCACCTTCAAATGAGCGGTAAGAACTAAGGTATTCAGGGGATTCTTTATCAATGCCTTTTTTATCCAGCTTTAACAAATGTTTTATACTGTAATCATAATAGAGTAGATTATCTCCGATCTGGTCCATCTCCAGATTAGCGATACTTTTAGGCAGTTTTAGAATTATCTTTTCCTTGAATAAGTTTTAGTGACACAAGTATATCGAAGATTAACGCAGTTGGGCAATGATTTGCTCCTCTTGTGGGTCAGACTCGGGATAAAATACGGATTTAAGGATATAGACGCCATCGATCTCTTCAAAATAGCTTTCATCCACATCATCCAGATTGATACAAGCAGATATGGCTTGAAGTCTTTTTTCTATATCTTTTGAAGCAGAAAAACTAAACACCAGTATCTGGCCGACTTTCCACTCCTGTCCTGCCACGCCGGCATCAAGGCTTTGGGCAATAAACAGTTCTTCCAGACTGCCCTCTTCAACTAAAGAGATCAATGCAATGAACTCTTCTCGCGTCGAGATCGGGCTTAACCATGTGTAGAGATCCATTATTTGCGTTTTCCTTTACCTGTTTTTCCTCTTGGCTGTGTCTGAGCTTCAGCTTCACGCTTGGATATACCGCGCTTCGTTGTCTTCTTGCTCTTGGCCGGGCCTTTTTTCTTTTTATGTCCAAAGGCACCTTTTATCTGTTCCTTTTTCCCCTCAAAGTGTCGTTTGACCTCATCTCTTTTTGTCGGTTCATACCCTCGGATCATACGTTTTGGTATCTCTTTTCGAAGGAGTTGCTCAATGTTCTTTAGCATGCCTTCATCATTAGGTGAGACAAATGAGATGGCAAGCCCCTTACGCCCTGCCCGACCGGTGCGTCCAACACGGTGGATATATTCTGAAGAATGCTTAGGCAGATCATAATTTATGACATAAGGAAGATTGTCAATATCCAAACCACGCGCGGCGATATCTGTCGCTACTAATACTCTGAACTTACCTTCCTTAAAAGCATTGAGCGCTTTGGTTCGCGCACCCTGCTTCTTATCCCCATGAATAGAACTCGCACTTAGACCCGCTTCGATCATATCCTCTTCTATCTTCTGCGCCAAAAGTTTGGTACGGGCGAAGACAAGAACCTGCTGCCAGTTTTGTGCCCCTATCATATACGAAAGAAGCTCTGATTTTTTTTCTTTATCCACCGTATAGACGACCTGCTTTATCTCATCTGCTGTCGTACCCATCCTGTCAACTGTAATGTGTTCAGGATTTCGCAAAAGGTCTTCGCTTAAGCGTTTAACAGCAGCAGGAAACGTCGCTGAAAAAAGCATAGTCTGATGTTTATGTGTCAATAAAGCAACGATTGCTTCCAGGTCACGGATAAATCCCATGTCCAAGATTGTATCAGCCTCATCCAAGACAAGAGTCTCTACCTTGTTCAGGCTGAGTTGCTTCAGCTTATCCAGGTCTATTAAACGGCCTGGCGTCGCAATAATCAAATCCAGTCCCTGTTGCACTCTCTTTATCTGTGACTGTATCTTTCCTCCACCGTCAAGGACCATATGTTTAAGTCGTGTATGTGAAGCGTAGATACTAAAACTCTCTCCGATCTGTCTGGCCAACTCACGCGTAGGAACGACAACCAGTGCACGGGGATGCCTAAATTCTTCTTCATTCGGATTCAATATCAGTTTCTGAATGATCGGCAATAAAAAGCTGGCTGTTTTTCCAGTCCCTGTTTTTGCAGAAGCCAAGATATCACGTCCCTTAAGCGCAAAAGGGATAGCGGCTTCTTGAATAGGTGTTGCCATGGTATAACCTGCGTCTTTCACACCGTCCAATACCACATGGCCAAGATCGAAGCTATCAAAAGCGACACCTTCCGTGTTCGATACAGGACTTTTCTTACTCATTTTTACCCTTGTGCTCGATCGCTTCTATAATCTCGGCATCATTGTCATAATCATGCTGCTCATGTGCAAAAGCATTGATCAATTTCTGCTCGTTCTCTTTACTCAGGTTACCCTTTGCGACCGTATCAAGTATCTGAGAAGCAATCTTCATACGAGCTTCGTTCTCTTTTTGATAAAAATATTTCTTCAGATTGTCGTTATAGGCACGCAGTTCATCTTCCCGTTTTCGTTTAAAGAAGTAAAAGATGAAAAAGGTGATGATACTTAACACCAAAGCCAGAAATGCAAAAAGGTACATCTGAAAATTAAGCGTATTATTACTCTCTTGAAGCGCTATCTTTTGCTTGATCAGCTCGAGCTCTTTTTCACTGTTCGTGTCCAACTCTTTCGCTTTTATCTCATTTTGAAGCTTTTGAAGTTCTAAAGCCTTCTCTTTCTCAATCGTAGCTAAAGACGTTTGCATCTGTAAAGCGGCCAGTTCTTTCTCTTGCTGTGCTTGAATTTTCTTCAGTTCAAGTTCCTGTTTTTTCTGTTGGAGTTCAGGCGAGTCTTCAAAGAGTTGACAGGCATTAAAAAAGCTCATGATAAAAATCAACATCATCATTTTAAATACAAATTTCATAAATGTATTATAGCGAAGCATTTACCTATCACCGTGCACAATTTCAACACTTTAATGCAATATACTAAAATATAAAGGAGTAAGCATGAGACTATTTATGATTATACTTGTTTTAAGCAGTTCATTATTGGCAAAAGATTTTTCTACACGTTATAACGTGGATGTTGGAATGTTTGGCAAAGTTGGTTACGCTGATCTTCTACTCAAGGAAGATGGTGAGCATTATGAGATAACACTTGTTGCCAAAACAACAGGTACCGCTGCAAAACTGACAAGACAACGCCGTGAAACCTATATTAGCAAAGGGGATATCGTTGGGGGGAAATATATACCTCAGACCTTTGTCCGAATCAAAAAAACAACGCATAGCGAAAGAAAACAGACCTACCACTTTGATCATAAGAACAAACAGATAACACTTGATCAAGATGAGACCAAACGTGTGAAAGAGAGTACCTTTGACACAATTGCCTTTAAAATTATAAAACAAGAAAGGATAAAGCGTTCCAATGAACATTCGATTCTTCCCTATTATAATAAGGATGACGTCTTAAGTTCCTATCTCAATACCAAGCAGAGCTGTAATGCACACCATAAGGAGTTTAGTCTACTTGCCGTAGGTGCACACAATGACAAAAAAGACATCACCTTGTCATTCCTCGATGGCCTGAAAAAAGAACAAGCTGCTTCAAGTTTTTCCAAAGAGACCGGTGATATCTATAATCTTCAAGTCAAACCCGTAGACAAAGAAGATGAAGCCATCGACGTCTTGATTGCTTTTGATAATGATGGACATATCAAAGAGGCTGTTTTAGGTGATATCTTCTGGATAGGAGAGGTAAAAGCGACTCGCATCTACCATCATGTTGCGAGCAAATAGGAAGTTATATCTCGAAGCTTATCTGCTGATAAAAACGATCAAGGTCGGCAAGCTTTAGACTGAAAAGTTCCTGGACCTTTGAGCGTGTATCATGCCAGAACATCTCAAGGACGGGATTGGATGTTTTCATATCCATCTTACAGATACTTCCTTCCAGAACCTCCAGTATTTCCAAAACCGAGATTTCCTCAGGTTTTCGACTGAGAAAATACCCGCCATAAGCACCTCGTATACTTTTTACAAGTCCCGCTTTTCGAAGACTGGAAAGAAGCTGCTCAAGATAGTTATGTGGAATATCTCCGCTGGATGCGATCTCTTTGATCTGCATCGGTCTGTCTGTAGAGGCATGAGAGAGTTCATACATCGCTGCTAACCCATACAGGCCCTTTGTTGAAATACCGGCCATTACGCCACCAGTTTTTTATAAATAAAATAGATCTTACATCCTACGCAGTAGTTGAAAAATAGCTCCATCAAACTACAAGCAACAAAAATCACCGTCACAATCTTTGCCAGTTCAAACAATTCAAAGGTATGCAAGGCAATGACAGTCCATGAAAATCCCAATGCAAAATAGGCTGCCAGACGTTTGGCACCGGCATCCGTATTGATAGTCTTGGCACGAATCAGTGCTTTGATCAGACGGCTTGTCTGATTGATCGGACTCAATCCTTTATTCACAAAAAGACGGATGATAAGATCAATACCCAAGATATAGATAAAAAGTATCTCTGTAGTGAAAAGATAGACCAAGAGCATCAGACTGATACTTAATGCATTAATTCGTATGACGGTTCCGTCGATCTGACGAAATGTAATAGGGCATGCGGGCGCCATTTTGTAGCCTTCTAAAATAATATATTGAGATATTAACATAAAAACTTTTTATAGTCAAGTAAACTTACCTATTTAATCCTTATTAAAACAATAAGGATTATCGGTTATCTATACGCTTCATGATCTGAAGAAATGTTTTCTCAAGAGCAAAACACTGACCGATGTCACAGGCAAGATAGTCTGATAATGTCTCATCTGCCTTGGTCAGAACAAAAGGATACCTAATGCGTTTGATACCTTCTTTCATCTGATTCAGCTTTTCTCTCTTTGCTTTGAGTATGACAAAACCTCTTCTTTCGCGTAAGACAAGTTCTATAGCACTGGGATATGATGAAGGTTCTTGGCTAATAAGCGAACTTTTGGCATCTATTGTCTGTTTTAAAACTGTCAAATATCTTCTATCACCTTTTAAAGAGGCGATTTTCAGCAGGTTCATCAACATGATGTTCATAGGTGCACTGTAATATTTATCCAGCATACCAGCACTGATTCTCATACCATTCTCATTCAAATACCACTGCTTTTTCTCATAAAATTTTGCCAATGCTTCATCACTGAGTTGCTGTGCCAGAAAAAGGTATTGCTGCCTGTAATGACTCTCATAACCTTCAAGAAGAGCGGCTATCAAATAGGCATAGTCCTCCAAAAGTGCTTTTTGTTTCGGGGGACTCCCGGCAAGACTCTGATGATACAAGACGCCTTTACGATACATCATCTCCAGCAGAGAATGAATGCGCTTATCTGCCAACACTTCATATTTTTTATCCACACGGGCTGAGCGATAGAGTGCCAGTATCATCATAGCATTCCAAGCCGTGTTTATCTTTTTATCTATAAAGGGATAGGACCTTGTTTCACGGATTTTTTGTAATTTCTTTCTTATCTTTGTAAAAACATATGGATATTCATCATCATAGAAATTGATATGGGTCTTCCCTTTAAAATTGCCCATTTTATTAAGATCCATGACAGTCACAAGTCTTTTTTTCTCTTCGCTGGAGAGTCTCTTCATTGTATCTATCATCTCTTCATAGGTATAGATAAAATATGCACCCTCTTCATGATCGCTGTCAGCATCTGAAGCAGAAAAATAAACGCCGCCTTCCCCAAACCTCTTCTCTATCATGGATATGCTCTCATCTACCACCTTTTTATACAGCGGATCCTGTGTCAGTTCATAAGCTTTGGCATATAAAGGAATAAGCTCTGCATTGGTATAAAGCATCTTTTCAAAATGTGGAATCTCCCAGGCAGCATCCACACTGTAACGAAAAAAACCGCCTTCTACATGGTCATACAAGCCGTGTAAAGCCATAGCTTTTAAAATATCCAAGGCCATTGTTTTCGCCTCTTTATTTCCCAGTGCATAAAGGTCAAAAAGAAGTCTTATCTTTGCAGGTTCAGGAAACTTTGGTTGTGTCGAAAAGCCGTAATATAAATCATCATACTGTGCCTTTAAACCTTCAAATGCCTCACTGGCAATAGTAAGTTCCAGTCTGTCAGACTTAAGCGCTTTATCTTCTCTATTCTTTAGGCTTTCTTCTATAGCCAGGGCTTTCTTATCTATCTCTTGACTACCCTCTTTATAAGCTGCAGCTAATCGGGGCAACAGTGTATCCAGCCCTTCCCACTCTCCCTGGCGCTCCTTAGGAATATATGTCGCGAAGAAAAAAGCTTTTGCATCAGGCGTCAAGACTACATTCAAAGGCCAGCCACCTGAACGTTTCTTGACTACCCGATAGAGCTCTTGATAATATTGATCCAGATGCGGAAGTTCTTCTCTATCCACTTTGATAGAAATATAGTTCCTGTTAAGTTGTGTTGCAACGGAGGCATCCACAAAACTTTCTTTGGCCATGACATGGCACCAGTGACAGGTCGAGTAGCCAATCGACAAAAAAATGAGCTTTTTTTCAGCTCTTGCCTTCGCCAATACCTGTCCGTTCCATGGATACCAATCCACAGGATTATGAAGATGCTGTTTCAGATAAGGAGAGTCTTCACCAACAAGATGGTTAGTATATGAAAAGGAAGAGCTCATCAAAAGAGAAAGAAGAAAAAATATCTTGATACGACCAGACACAAGACTCCTTCTATTATTCAGTTTACAATATTATAAGGCTAGAAAGTCAATACTCTTTTTCGCCTCAACGATATCAAGTTCTATCTGTGCTTTCAGATCAGAAAACAAATCGAACTTTCTGTTTTCACGAATAAAATGGATCAATGAGAGCTCTGCTCTACTGTTCTGTTCTACCTCTTGATCAAGAATATGTGTTTCGATAGCAAACGAACCATCCGTAATATGGCGTTGTCCTATAAAACTGATAGAGGGATAAAGTTTGTCATCATCAAGCCGTGTCAATGTCGCATACACACCCTCTTTTGGGATGCGATAGCCTTGCACAGAGATATTGATGGTTGGCACCAGTTTCTCTTTACCGATACCCTGACCCGGAACGACTCTTCCTTTTAACTGATAATAATATCCCAAAAACAGATTTGCCTTTTCAAGTTTTCCCTTCTCCAGAAGATGACGTATGCGATGTGAATGAACAGCTTCCCCTTCGACCTTTACCTCATCGACAATAATCACCTCACCTTCAAAAAACTCCTTAAGGTCTTCACTGCTGCATGATCGCTTGTGACCGAAATGGAAGTCATACCCTACAACAATCTTCTTCAGGTCAGGAAAATCTTTTTGAAGCTTTTCTACAAATTCTTTTCCACTGAGTCCTTTGACCTCATCAAGTTCAAGGTAAAAAACAGGATAATGGGTATGTTCTTGACGGTGACTCCCCGGTGTCAGGTCGGCATATCCTGTCTCTATAGCAAGGACAGCTCCCTTTTCACCAAGCTCTTGAAAAAGATACTGATGGGCAGCATGCATCCCGTCAAAACCGCCCAATGCAATAGCATCGATTTTATCATGCATATTCATTATCCCCCCTCTTAGTACTTTCAGGACTTTTCATAACAGTAACAGTACTCAACATTTCCCTCTTTTCCCGTAATAGACGATGCTTCCATCGCCACTTTTTTCCATCCCAGAAGTGTACAGGCATCTTCGAATTTCATCATGGCTGCAGAAATCGCCTTATTATCGGTAACCACACCGTTTTTATCGCGTTTGACCTGTTTGCCTACTTCAAACTGCGGTTTGAATAATAATATCATATATTGTGAGCACAGCGTATCAATGGCTTCCAATATATGTTGAAGTGAGATAAATGAGACATCACAGGTGACAAGCTCAAAAGGCTTATCACTTTTAAAATCACGAATATCTGTATTCTCAACACTGTGTACACGAGGATCATTGAGAAGCTTTTCATGTAATTGAGAAGAGCCAACATCCACCGAAGTGACCGAATTCACACCATTCATCAACAGGACTTCAGTGAACCCACCCGTCGATGAACCGATATCCAAAGCGTTCATACCGCCTACATCAAAAGGCAGCAGTGGAAGAAAGTTTTTTAGTTTATATGCAGCTCTGGATACATAGACATGTTCATCATCCAGTTCAACAGACTCATCTGAGACTTTGAACGAAGGCTTGGTGATCACTTTTTTATTGACCTTGACCTTAGAGTCCTTGATCAGCTGTTGTGCCTTGTTTCGGCTGTCAACAAGATTGTTTTCGACTAAGTATTGATCGAGTCTTATCATATGATATTACTTTTTTAGCCGAATTATACTCTATCTCAATCCTCTTCTACAAAATCGATGGAAAGAGAGTTCACACAATGGCGTGTGTTTTTACTGGTCATACCTTCACCTTCAAACACATGTCCCAGATGTCCTCCGCAATTTGCACAGACTATCTCGACACGATATCCGTCCGCATCCGGGACACGTTTTACCGCACCGACGATCTCGTCATCAAAACTCGGCCATCCGGACCCTGATTCAAACTTGTCCTCAGAGTTAAACAAAGCAGCGTTGCATTGACGGCAGGTATAGACACCTTTGCCATCATGTTTATAAAACTTACCGGAAAACGGAGGTTCTGTCCCCTTGTCCAAGATCACATATTTCTCTTCGGGTGTCAATTCATTATATGCCATATTATGCCTTTTTTAGCAGAAGTTTAACACGATTAAAGCACCGAATCCTGAAAAAAAAACATCAGGTTGAATGCAAAGCGAAACTTAATCTTAAATCATGCCTCGCATGTGATTTTCCGTAATGGCTTCTACTCCTAGGCTTACTGCTTTATCATATTTACTACCTGCGTCCTCACCATATATCAGATAGTCTGTCTTTTTAGATACCGAACCGGAAACTTTTGCCCCCAGACCTTCAAGCATCGATTTGATATTTCCCCGTGACTCACTCATACTCCCGGTAAGAACGACTGTCTTTCCTTTGAACGGGTTATCTTCTGCTTCGGCTTTCTCTTCAGGTTCTTGGGGCTGCAGGACCTCTTGCAGCCGTCCGATATATTCACCATTGACACGAACAAACTCCAAAATGGATTCTGCCATCTCTTCACCTACGCCGTCGATGGCAAGCAGCTCAATTTTTGTTGCATTGACAAAACGAAGACCAAAGTTCTCACATAAAGCCTTTGACGCCACCTCTCCGATATGCTCGATTCCCAAAGCATTGATAAAACGCCAACACTCTTTTCCTTTTGAGTTCTCTATCGCGTCTATGAGGTTTTGTGATTTTTTCTGCTTGAAACCTTCCAGTGCCAAAAGCTGCTCTATCCTTAAGTCGTACAGATCGATCACACTTTTGATAAGCCCTTCTTCGAAAAGAGTCTCAACTATCTTGTCACCCAATCCATCAATGTTCAGACAAGGCTTGGAAGCAAAGTAGATAATAGAGTTGACTACACGCGAACTACATTCTAAGTTTTGACATTTAGTCAATGCACCCTCGTCCAAAAGCTCACTCGAACAGACAGGGCACTGTGTAGGACGGATATAAGGAAGACTCTTTGGGTCTCTCTCTTGCGTAATCACTTTGATGATTTTAGGAATGACATCACCACTGCGTAAGATAATGACCTTGTCACCTATACGTATATCCTTTCTGTCAATCTCGTCAAAATTATGTAAACTGGCACGTTCAACAACCACCCCTTCGATCGGTGTCGGCTCCACAACCGCTACCGGAGTTACAGCACCACTGCGACCCACTTGCAAAAGAATGTCTTTGACCGTCGTTATCTTCTCGACAGCAGGAAACTTATACGCTGCCGACCAACGAGGGTTCTTTACCGTATAGCCCATCTCTTCTTGTGCCTCTATCTGATTGACCTTGATGACCATTCCGTCAAGCATCATATCAAACCCGTCACGACCCGCTTTCATCTGCTCATAAATATCTTCTATCTCGTCAAAACCCTGTGCGAGAGAACGTAACGGTGGTTTTCGAAAGCCCAGTTTATATACAAACTCCATCCGTTCGCTCAAAAGTGGAAGATCGAGTTCGTTTTCGCCTATCCCGTAAGGAAGAAAGACCAGGTTCCGAGACGAAGTGATACGCGAGTCCAACTGTCTAAGACTCCCTGCTGCAGCATTTCTTGGATTAGCAAAAATACTCTCACCTGCCTCCGCACGTTCACGGTTGATATGTTCAAACTCATTTTTGAAGATGACGACCTCACCGCGTATCTCAAGACGCTTCTTATATCCGATGGATAAAGGGATAGAACGTATCGTCTTGGCATTTTGGGTAATATCTTCACCAATGACACCATCACCCCGAGTAATCGCCTGTCTCAACTCTCCATTCTCATAAATGAGGTTGAGACTGGCACCGTCAAATTTCGGTTCACAATAAAATGAGATATTTTCACTTAGTTTACCGACTTTATCAAGCCATTTCTGTAGATCACCGGCATTAAAAAGGTCTTCCAGGGACCACATCTTACTCAGATGTTCAGCCTTGCTAAACCCTTCTGAAATCACATCACCCACACGCTGTGTCGGCGAATCATTTTTGATAAGAGAAGGATTCTTCTCTTCGAACTCAAGTACAAGGTGATAGAGTTTGTCATACTCCTCATCTGTAGTGATAGGATCATCCAATACATAATAATAGTAGGCATATTTATTTAAGACTTCAATATTTTCTAGATACTCTTCGTGTGTCATTGTTTTCCGATCAAATGGGGATAGCTTAGTGCATTAAAAACTGATTTTATCAATGATATCAGGCTGACCTTCAGCCTCAGTCGACTTATATTTTGTATACATAAGTTCATTCATATACTCATTATACTGATCAATTTGGACTTTTTGATATTCGATCACCGTAATATCGTTGAAAGTATATACTACACTCTCTTGTGTCCCTTTGATGTAAAGCGTATTTTTGAATACAAAGAAGATCTTCCTACCGTTTTTTGTGCGAAGGGAGATCTTACGCTTGTTGCTCTCATCAAAAGTATCCAACTGCTCAATAAAATCATTGTCAAAATGGACGATACTGTCAATCGATATCTTTTCGTTTAAAAACTTCCGGAGATACTCCTCGTTCTCTACGAGATTCTGCAAATCTTTTTCATCAAAAAGCTCTTGGAATGCCTGGTTCATAAAGGTGATATTCCCGCCCGCATAGATAATCGTCGGATTAGGTGAAACATTTGTGATCTCCGCCAGGGTACTTTGGCTCGCTTTGTTTACTTTGGCAGCGATCTCTTTCTGACGATATTCATCTGCCAGGCGCTTGTCAACAATACCTTTGACAGCAGCATAGAATGTATCGATCAGTTCAGGCATCTTGATAGGTTTTAGGATGTAGTGGGTTATTCCGATAGAGATTGCTTCTATAAAGTAGTTTGAATTTGAATAAGCCGATATGATGACAATAGGGACATCTTTATTAATATGACGTATAGCACGACTCATCTCGATCCCATTCATATGGGGCATCTCAATATCCGTGATGACTAGATCGTAAGTCTTTTCTCTGAACGCTTCAAATCCCTCCTGACCATGACATGCCGTATCAAAGTCTGTAAAAATACGTTCGATAATGCGCCCTGTTTCTAAACGTAGATTCTTATCGTCTTCGACATACAGGACCCTCAATCCCTTGGCTAATTCAATAAGGTCATGAAGACGCTCTGTACTCAAAACTTATTCCTCGGACTTGCTTTTGTTCATTATATCACAAAATATCTGCGTAACCATTCCTATAAAATAGTTTGTTCTTATAACTGTACTAGTTTGGCACCAAAGCCCCCCATATTTTGGGGCGCATCTGAAAAGCTTTTGACCGAAGGATGTACTTTCAGGAACTCCTTGACCGCATAAGAGAGTTTCCCTGTTCCTATCCCATGATAGATTAAAACTTCATCCCATCCAGCTATCAAAGCATCTGATAAAAAGACATCCATCTTCTCTATTGCCTCTTCGGCACGTAACCCGTGTAGATCAAGCTTTAGACCTGAGCGTTTCTCTTTTTGAACGGTAACCTGGCTCTTTTTCTTGGAAACGATCTCCTTGATCGGCTTGAGTTCAGCTAACTTGACACGTAAGCGCATTCCGTCCACCTCGATCAATGCCTCTTTGGATTTTAAGGAGATTATCGTACCCTGTGTGCGACGATACTGTACATTGTCTCCCACTTTAAACTGATATTCTGTCTTGACCTTCTGATGGGGTTTAACTTTTGGAAGTTCTTTGTTCGCACGGTTCAATGCACGATGAAGTTCTTTCTCATCTTTGGACTTAACCGCTTCTTTTGCTTCAGTGATCGCTTTTTGATAACTTGTCTGCAAGGCGTCTTTCTCTTCTTTTAACTCCCTGTATATACTCTCTTTCAAGGCTTTGAGTTCTTTTTTCTCCTCATACAAGGCTTCAAGTTCCTGATCAAGCTTCTCATGCTTTGCCTGAAGCTCCCGTTCGAGTTCACTTGAACGCTCGATCAGAGCATTAAGCTTTTCATGGTTTTCTCCATATACTACTTTTGCTTCTTGTACAAGCTTGTCCGGGACACCGTAGCGGGACGCTGTCTCAAAGGCATAAGACTTTCCGATGATTCCCTGTAAAAACTCATAGGTCGGTCTTCGGTTTGCCTCATCATAGACAGCAGCCATCAATGATACATTTCTGTTTTCTGCCATCAATGATGCCAGACGTTTATGGTGTGTCGTGATGACGATCTTCATGCCACGCTTCATGAGATTTTCTAGCATCACTTTGAACAGGGCCGCCGCCTCATCAGAGTCTGTCCCCAGTTCAATCTCATCCACACCGACGAGCATCGCCTCCTCATTAAAGAGCTTGCCAAATGAGATCATCCTGCCTGCGAATGTAGAGATATCGTTCTTAACGTTCTGAGGATCATCTATAATTGCTTGTACCGACTTGAACGAACCTATGACAGAGCCCTTCAGGTTGATCGGCATCGGTACTAGATACTTCGCAAGATATGCCGCTGAGAGAATAGCCTTAAGCAGCATAGTCTTACCCCCGGCGTTCACACCTGTTATCATCAGCACCGGATTACTGAAGTCAACACTGATGGATTTGGCATTGGCAATGGCGGGGTGTTTGAACTCCTTCAGGATAATCTTCTCTGATTTTTCAGCCTTGATCAACTGTAACCCTTTAGCACGGGCAAAAAATATACGGGCCTGATAGTGATCGAACGTATCAAAGCTCTTGTTGATAAAGTTTAAGAACCCATGCATTTTATGCATCAGTGACGAGAAACTTTTGGCATACTCATACAGCCTGGCCTCTTTTTCCTGTTGGACAGAACGTACCTGTGATTTCAGGTTTGATATCGATTCAGGAGAAACATAAAAGAACCCCGCAGAACTTCTGCCGACAATGTTGCCTTTGAGGTGATGGTTAAACCCCGGACGAAGAAGCAGACACTCTTCCTCATTGAAAAAGTGCACCTGTCTGTCCACAAGATAAGATTCCAGTTTCTGCGTAAAGAGTATGCGCTTCATACTTGAAGCAAGCTGTTCTCTCAAGTACTTAAGGCGCAGGTTCATGTTGCTCAATTCTTCATCAAGCTCTTCATTGAAGTTTCCTTTTTCATCAAAGGAGAGATCGATCTCTTGAAATTCCGGATGGACCTCAATCCCATGTATCCAGGTTCCCAATGCACCTTCAAAGTCAAACTTCTGAAGGTATCTGAAATAGCGTACAATCTTTACGAACTCAAAGATATCCTCAAGATTCAGTTGTCCCTGTTTTTTCAGATAGGCCAAGGCACTTTTAAGTGATTTGACCTTTTGTGGAGATTTGAACTCATACTTGTCAAGTTCCGAGATAAGTGTAAAGTGGCGGTTTTGATCACCTTCGATATAAAGAGGCTTCTGACGACTGAAAAAATCCGAAAACTCGGAAAGGAAGGTGTCCAGATCAAGCTGGGACGTGATGTTACTGTTTACTGACATTGATCAAGGCTGATGATACGTCCAAACATTTCACTCTCTTTTTTCCCCAGAAAGGTCTGTGTTCCTGAGCTGTATGAGAATTCAGAATTATTCACATCGATATTATTACATTGTATAGTCTTACCATGGGTGAAGTCGAGCAAAACATTCTCAAGATGAAGCCTTCGTGACTCACTGCTTTGATTGAACAGGTAAGCACCCAATATGATGAAGAGCAAAACACTTGAGACAACAAGCTTTTGCGAGAGAGATATTTCCGTAAAGAAATGCAAGACGACAAAAAGCAGAACAAGAAGTAAAATACCAAAAAGGTATAGCATCAGGCAGTTCCTCTTAGTTGATAGGTGATGTCTCCTGCACCAAACCCGACGATCAGACCGTTATCCAATGATTTCAAGACTTTTTCATCTTTCATGACATCCAGGTCGTTGTTCGAACGCTTGACACCGTCTGCCATCATCGGAGAGTAGCGTTCAAAATCTTTTTCAAAATTTATCTCGCGTACTTTCTCACCTGCAGCCCATACCGGAAGGATGATAAGTTCTGATGCACCTTCAAAACAGTTGATAAACGCATCAAGGTTATCTATAGTACGGCTATATTTGTGCGGCTGCCAGATCGCTGTGATCTTGTCGATACCCATAAGGTCTGCATAGGCTTTTACCGACTCAAGTGTTGCCTTGATCTCTGTCGGATGATGCCCATAGTCATCAATAAGAATAGAATCATGTTTGTTGATGATATCAAAACGCTTTTTGATGCCTTTAAAGTTTAAAAGCTTGCTGCGGACGGTCTCCATATCCTCGCTCTGAACAGCGGCCAAAATGGCCAAGGCAGCATCAATAGCGATATGCTCACCAAACCCCCAGACTTCAAAAACACCCATATCTTTCAGTTCAAAGCGTGTGTGAGGCTCATCATTAATCAGCACATATTCAAGGTTTTTGATGTCCTTACTCGGATAGAGGCGTATCGCTTCACACTCCAAGGTCGAGAGAAACGGGTCTTCTGCATTGATAACACGTAAGGCAGCCGAATCTATAAAGCTTCGGTAAGCATCATAGAAGCGATCAAAGTTATAATCATAATATTCCATATGCTCAGGCTCTGCATTGGGAACAATGGCACAGTATGGATTGGAGTTCAGAAAACTCCCGTCACTCTCATCCGCTTCAAATAACAGGACATTACTTTCACTGTAACGCACATTATCACCGAACTCTTTTGATTCTGCACCGATGATGGCAGAACCGTCCAGGACAGAAGAGAGGATAGCAGTTGTCGTACTCTTACCGTGCGCACCACATACCGCATAGACCTTTTTGTTCTCAAGAATCATAGGCAAGGCTTCACGACGGGCAAGAACCTGGATATTCTTCTCCAAAGCTGCGACAACCTCAACATTATCAGGACGGATAATAGCCGAGTGTATCACCAATTCTTGATCTGTAATGGCAGAAGCATCATGTGGGATAGTCAACTTGACCCCCATCTTTTCAAGTTTTTCTGTGATCACCGTTTCCGAGATATCAGATCCGCTGACCTCATGGCCCTGGGCCAACATAAACTTTGCCAAACCGGAGATACCGATACCGCCGATTCCGATAAAGTGTATTTTCACTTTTGATCCTTTAGTGAAGAGACATCTGCATCAGCAGGTGTCTTGACTTCATTTTCCACTTGTACGTCTTCTAGCAATTCCTGTGCCTTCTTCTTGAACGCTTTGATATAGAAATCGTCCAATTTATCATTTATTTCACAATACTCATCCATAAAGCTGTCAATATCAATTTGCAGCGAAGCCGCTTTTGCATGTATTCTCATCGCCTGGATGAACGCATCTTCATCAGCAGTACCTACGAGAACCTCAAAAAGTGCCTTAGCATCATTAAAACGTTTGGAACTGTAATGCGATATGGCATATTCATACAATGCACGCAGCGTGTAATACTCCTGTTCATCTTGCAGCGAAAGTTTAGCCTTTGATTCTAACGCATTGGTTAACAGCTCAAGTGCAAGCTCCAGTATATTACCGTAAAGTCCCTGTTCCAGTTCATCATTCAGCTCTGCATGATGTGTCTCGACGATCTCGTAGAGGGCCTTGATATCGCCATGATGTACGGCCTCGATGGAGCGTTCTCTGATTTGGACTAGGAGTTCAGACATGCTTTGATTGCCTTCATAGATTGTCGTGTTTTTTCTTCACTGTGAACAAGGGCAATACGGACATAACCTTTTCCGGGGTTCACACCATTAGCATCTTCTCTGGCTAAAAAGGAACCCGGAAGCACCTTGACATTATGTTCTTCAAAGAGTTTTCGCGTGAAAGCGATCTCGTCACCGACTTTTAACCAGATATAAAAACTTGCCTTTGGAATATCCGTACCCAGGATTTCTTGTGCTATTTCAAAGTTCTTTTTGTAAATATCACGTGAACGCTCTACATGTTCTTCATCCAGCCATGCGACAGCCGCCGCAGCTTGTAATGGCAGTGGTGAAGCACATCCTATATAAGTACGATACTGCATATATTTTTTTAAAATCTGCGCATCACCGGCGATAAAACCTGAGCGCAGACCCGGTGCAGATGAACGTTTTGAGATCGAATTGATGACAAGAGTGTTCTTGAAGTCTGTATTACCGACATGTACCGCTGCTTCCAATAAAGACGGTGGTGGTGTATCGATGTATATCTCACTGTAGCATTCATCATTTAACAGGACGAAATCATATTTTAACGCCAACTTTACCCATTCTCCCAGCTCATCCAGACTGAGCACAGATGCAGTGGGATTATTGGGAAAATTAAGAATGACCAGATCGGCTGCTTTAAGCTCTTCTTCGCTCATCGAAGGTTTAAAACCATTGGCCTCCGTAAGGTTAACAAAGATCATCTTGGCTCTTGAAGCGATAGCAGCACCCTCATAGATCTGGTAAAAAGGGTTGGTAAACGCCATTACCGGTTCTTTGATGTCAAAGAGCAGAAACTGTGGAAAATTGAACAAAACCTCTCGTGTCCCAAAACAGGGGATAAGTTCTTCTGATGAAAGTTCAAGGTTGAAACGTCTTTTGTTAAAACTTATCATACTGTTTATCGTATCATCCTCACCTGCTGTCTTCGGATACTTCTTAAGCAGATCACTATTACTCTTTAATGCCTCTTGGATAAATTCAGGTGTCTCGAACTGGGGTTCGCCTATTGTCAAGGCAATCAGCTCATTATCAGCCTTGGGTTCTATATCAGACAATAATGTATTTAGTTTTTCAAAAGGATAGGATTCAAATTGCATGCTAGGTATTTACATCTTTAATTTTTTTTGTCATTATACCTTTTTTTTATAAGATTCAAGCCTTCATCCCCTTAAAACAAGCTTCAGATTGATTATTATTCTCAACATGCAATAGCTTCCTTAGCAAGTTAAATATATTATAAACTTTTTATTTCCTAGACAGAGATAGCATATCTATGCGTTCGATTTTTCGATCCCATATCACAGAGTATGAAAACGTAGTATTACACGTACGATGACATCTCTAAAGCCACTATACGCTTGTCAACTGCTTAACTGTCTGTTATACAACTTTACGATCAAACCAATCAAGGATATCTATGTCGACAATCTCACTCTTCAACAAGGCCCTACTTTCATCATCTGTACTTCTCCTGCTTACTGCATGTAATAATGAAGAAAAAGTTACAAAAGAGAATAAAACCGTTCTCGACCAGCAAATCAATGCAGTTAATATGGCAAAAGAGAGTGTCAAGGCGACAAACACCAAAACAGAACAGACAAATAATACGGCCCCTGCTGTTCAACCACAAGCACAACCACAAGCACAACCACAACCACAACCACAAGCACTTAACGTCTCCACGCTTTATCTGACAAAATGTGCCTCATGCCATGGGAACAATGCCGAAAAGTCGGCACTCAATGCCTCCGCAAACATTTCTCAATGGGATGCTAAAAAGATAGAAAATGCCCTGTTAGGCTATAAAAATGGCACGTATGGAGGAAAAATGAAAGGGATCATGCAAGCCCAAAGCAAGCCACTGAGTAATGAAGAGATAAGACATCTAAGTGATTATATAACCCTACTCTAACAGCAGAGAAAAGTGATGAGAGGAGATCTTGAAACCTTCTCTATGATAAAACTTATGTGCATTGAAACGCTGAACACCTGAATCCAGGTGAAGCTGTTGGCACTTCTCTTTCTTCGCAATATCAATAAGGTATGAAAGCATTTTTTCACCATAGCCTTGCGATCTTTTTCCCTCAATCGTGACAAGATCATCGACATACAGATATTTTCCCCAGGCAAGGTTTCGTAACACCCTATAGCCTGCCAGGCAGACATACTCGCCTTGGCTAAGCAGACAAACCATCCTATAACCCGCAGCCATCTGCTCTTTTACTTGAAGGACAAAGCTCTCTTTGTCATACTGTGGACGCAAAGTGTGCATCAACGAAAAACAGGTCCTGATCTCATCGTCTTTATGTACGACATAAAACCCGTCTTCTCTCATATTCACTGGTGATTTTACATCCACCTCATCGTTTTTCGAAGCTGTGATGGCGATTGTCGCATAATAGACTGCCAAAGAATCAGGATTTTGACACGCTTTTATATACTTCTCAATATCATCTTGTGAGCATAATTTTGTATCAATATATAGCTTAGAGAGTACCATTGTCGATGAAGCCATCAGTTTGGCCACACTTTCATTGCCGCTGCAAAGGTGTAGGTAGGGGTTATTCTCTTCTATCCTCAAGCCCAGTTCTTGCAGCTGCAGATGTGCGACAGAGCCATAGTGTGCTATCAAACCCTTCTCTTCATACATCTTACATATCGCACTGTTGACACGTTTACAAGCAGGCTTGTCTTCAGCATCTATCCACTTTGCCAAGGTGAAATCCGGCTCTTCTATTACCAGTTTACCACTGGGTTTTAACAGTTTGATGAGTTTGGAAAGGATATCACTGGAGCTTTTATTATGGATCAATACATAACGAAGATGGATAAGATCAAACTGCTGCTTGATATCAAGTTCAAGGATATCCCCTTGCATAAGGGTCATATCTTCATTATCTAAGAAGGTGGTATCCAGGTCCACACCAAGCAGACTTCCTTCTGATCCAACCTGTGACTGAATCCATAGTGCTATCGAACCTGCACCGACACCGACTTCAAGACAGTCCATTCCTTCTTTAAGACCGGCCTTAAGCAGATGTTTTTGTGTCTTCTCATCAAAAGAGTCCTGAATAAGACGGAGTCTTTCGAATTCTGCATCTCTCTCTTGTGACGAGAATATATATTCAGACATCTTTATACGATAGGAAGCCCGAACTTTTGTGTGATCAGTTCACCTTCATCGTCAAAGAAAAGATAATAGAGATAATCTTTTTTGATTTTCAAGCCGGCCAGATAACGAAGTGCTAGGTTTGCCTGCAAAGAGGCGATATGCATAACAATAGGTGCTGCAATACCGGCTGGAGCTTTATCAGATACTTTAAACACATCAAAAGATGACTTATCAAAGAAACACACCTGACCATTGAAAGCTTCAACTGAACCATACAACCATGGCGTGTTCACTTCTTTGGCATAAGCATTGATCTTTGCCCGTGTTGGAAGATTATCCGTTGCATCAATAATAAGGTCCACATTAATGTTTTTCAATGCAAAGGCATCAAAGTCGCAATCATGAGCAATAGCTTTGACAAAAGGACATCTTGCTTCTACCACTTCTGCGACAACTTCACATTTCTTCTTGTTCTCATCCCCTGTTTTAAACGCTATCTGACGGTGAATATTATGAACAGACACCTCATCAAAATCAACCAGATGAATTTCGCCGATTCCTGAAGCACCCAGAGCAAAGGCTAAAGAAGATCCAAGCCCCCCACACCCAATAATGACAATTTTTTTTGATTGAAGGCTCTTTTGAGTCACTTCTCCCCATAACTGAACCTGACGGTGAAAATATTTCATCATAATCTATTCCCTTTTTATTAAAATTTATAATATTAAAATTGCTATTAATCCTAACTTACTTCAACCTTGCCTTTTGGCAAAGTGATTGTAAAAAGTGCACCGTTCGTGCTGTTTTTTACCTTCATCCTGCCAAAGAAACTTTTTTCTATGATCTCTTTACACATATAGAGTCCGATCCCGGAGCCACCCAGTGCCGTTTTGGTAGAGAAATAGGGTTCAAAGACACTATCCAGCTTATCCTCGTCTACACCTTTAGCATTATCCTCAACAGTGATCGTTATCATCTCATCATTATCATTGATAGTAAATATCAGCCAAGGGGCTTCAATCTTTCTCTCCAAGACAACATCCTGAGTATTCTTGATCAGATTCATGAATACCTGCATCATCTCATGGCGCATACCGAAAACAGGATGTTCACTGTCGCTTATCAGGCTGGCTCTTATCTTCGCGAACTTCAGACTTCCCTCGTTCAGGTTTAATGCACTCTCTATTACTTCTTCGATGTTGAATGATTCTTTCTCCTTGTTCGGTTTGGAAAAATTCCTGAAGTCTTCAATCGTCTGAGACATATACTGCAGTTGTTCATTCATCTTGTTGTGGATGTTTTCATAGTCTGATTGGGTAACTGTTTTCAACTGTACTTTGAAATAGAGGTCCTGATTCAGAAGTGACAATGCATGCAGAGGCTGGCGCCACTGATGTGCAATCTGCTCGATCATCTCTCCCATTGCAGCCAGACGGGACTTCTCGATCATGACCTGGTCATGTTGGCGCATCTGAAAAAGACTTTCATTCACCTTCTCTTGTAAAAGTCTGTTCAGATCGCTTAACTTTTCGACATATTCCGTCTCTGATTGTTTTAAGGAGTCGGCCAGTGCCCAGGAGAGAAAGATCATTTGAAAGGCTGAACCGACCTGCTGAGCATACGACAATAATTCATACCCTTCAATGAGAGCAAACTTGTTCAAAGCAAACAGGGCACTCCCCAATAAGAACAGTCCCCATCCTACAATATAAAAGCGTGCCGGATAGTAGTTCTTTCGATAGACCAGGACACCTGTCATCAGCAAAAATGGCGGTAGGAAAACAGAAATCGCAGCGATCAGGACAATCACATCTTTATACGGTCTGAATATGGCTGCTATGGTAATAATTGAGACCAGGACACTCAATCCTAAAAGAGCGTTGTCTATCTTCGGCGTAAACTGTTTTGTTTGAAGGAATTCCCTTGTAAACATCATAATGGAAAGTGTCATAATCCCCATCACCGTACCATTTCCATGCGAGATCATCCACTCATATTCACTCCATAACAGTTCGATACCCAGACCATCCAAAGAGAGTTGCCAGATTGTGAATGAGACAATAAACACAAGGTATAAGAAATATGATCTGCTGCGTGTATAGATAAAACTGATCAGGTTATAAAAAAAGATCAATACAAAGATCCCGTAATAAACACCCGATAATACCAGTGAATAGTGATAGTCTGTATAAAGGTTCTCTGTCGTTTCAATGGAAGCCGGAACCTGCATGGCACTCTGCGTCTCTACGCGTAGATACAGGGTCTGTCTTTCCAACGGATCAATACGGAAAAGAAAATGACGATCATGAAGTTCGCGTTCACTGAACGGTCTGGCCTTTCCGCTCTTTTTTAAAACGATCAGGTCACCTTTTTCATCACAGACATACAGATCGATTTTGTCTAAGAGTGGATAGGAGATCTTGAGCCACCATTTGTAATCATACGCTGTTTCATTGGCAGAAAGGGCTATCTTGAACCAATAGACCGAAGAGGTGAAACCGAAACTTGCCACCCTCTTTTCAGACTCCACAAAACGTTTTGACTGTATCTCCTGCAGGGTCAAACTTCCTTCGTTGTCTTCAAAAAAAGGCATCCCTAAAAGCTCTATCTCCTGATACTTGCTATCTAAAACCACATCTGAAAATGCAATCCCGTTACACAAGAACAGAACAAATAGAACTTTTATCAGTATGTTCATGATCTTTTCTGTAATGCCTCTTTAAAACCCCAGCTTTTACGGGCGGCTTTTACCATCTTCTTATCAAGATCTATCATCAGAAGTTCTTCTTGATTGCCTAGATGATTCTCTATCTCACCATTAGGATTTACCACCAGGGAGTCCCCGTAGAAATTCCAACTCAACTCACCCTCAACATACTCACCAATGCGGTTCGCCCGGATAATATAACATGAGTTGATAAAAGCTCTCATCTTGATCAGCTCACGCCACCGTTCATGAGACTCAAAGGTAGAGACACTTGGCAGAAGCACTGCATCCACATTTTTAGCCATGACATCTTGCCAAAAATGATCAAAATGAAGTTCAAATCCTGCCATCACAGCAAACTTAAACCCTTCAATACTGAAGGTCATAGGTGCTTTCAATGCAGCAATATCATTGGCAAAGAACTTCTCTTCGTTCCAGTGCTTATAGTTGATGAGTATCTGCTGGTAATAATATGAGACAGAAGTCGGAGAGAACTTTACAATGGTCTTATAGGCCTCTTTTTTCTTCACAATGATCAATGGGGCGATAATAGTAATATCATACTCTTTGGCCATAGCCTTAAGCATCTTGACATGATGGTCACTCTGCTCTTTAATCATACCTATCGGTGTGTTTTCCAGCTCTTTAAAGAATCGGTTTAGAAGGTACTCTCCTAATACAACGACTTTGCACTCTTTACTTTTGGCAATACGAAGATAATAGTCAAACTTGGCCGTAGACATACCAACCGAGGGAATCTGTAGAATCGCTGCTCTCATCTATCTCCCCCTACTCTTTACCCTGGATTTTCTCAAACTCGATTGTAGCTTCTTCCAGAATACTCTGTGCATCCTGAAGCGTCTTCATCCCCTCTTTATATGACTTTACACTTTGGTCGAGTGTCAGTTCGGGATCCATCAACTTTTCTAAGATACTCTTTGCATTCTCGATCTTCTTTTCAAAGTCGACTAGACTTCTCTTCTCTTCAGCCATCAAGGGCCTCCTTAATATATCCTTCAAACTTCTCTATCTCAACCAAGAATGCATCATGTCCATAATCACTCTCAACATTTAGGTATGCAGACTGCTCTTTAGGATGAATCTTCTGCATGATATCATAGATTTCTTTGGATTCCTTTGGTTGAAACAGCATATCACTCTCAAAACTGATCAGATAAAGTTTTGATTTTATATTTTCCAAAGCCTCTTCTAAAGAATCATATCCGCGACTGAGATCAAAGATATTGATCGCCTTGGTGATATAGAGATAAGATAAAGGGTCAAACCATTTTGTGAAGTTATAGCCGTTATACTCTAAATAGGATTCGACCTGAAACTTTCCAAAGAGTTCATACAGACCATCCGTTCGCTTATACTCACGCCCAAACTTTTTATCCATAGAATCAGGCGATAGAAAGCTAATATGTCCAGCCATTCTTCCTACCGCAAGACCGACCAAACCATTGGCTACGATATCTTCCGGTTCATAATACCCTTTTTTAAAACTGGGGTCTTCCAAAATCGCCTCTTGGGCGACCTTGTTAAAGGCTATTGCCCACGGACGTGTCATATGCGTAGAGGCCAGTACAAAGACCTTCTTCGCCAGGTTAGGAAAATCAACGGCAGCCTGCAAGGCCTGCATTCCTCCCATTGAACCGCCGATGATGGCTTCAAGTTTATATATCCCCAGACTATCCAATAAAATGCGCTGCGCTTTGACCATATCCCTGATAGTAACGACAGGGAACTTATAACGGTAAGGGGCATGTGTGACATAATCATCTGAGATCGGTCCCGTCGAACCGAAACAACTTCCGATGACATTGGAACAGATAACAAAATATTTATCAGTATCCACGGCCTTACCCGGACCGATCAGTCCATTCCACCAGCCAGGTTTGTTTTCATTCTCGTACAGCCCTGCAGCATGATGAGATCCCGTAAGTGCATGCGTTATCAATATCGCGTTGCTCTTATCCTCATTGAGTTCACCATAAGTCTCATAGGTAATGTCATAAGGTTCCAGAATACGTCCACTCTCCAGATAAAGCGGATTCGTAAAATGGGCTGTGTGTGTCTCTATTTTCAATTATGCTCTTTCCAGCGCCTGCTTCATATCCGCTATAAGGTCTTCTTTATCTTCCAGACCGGCACTGATACGGATAAGTCCGGCAGGTACACCGCATTTGTCCAGCTCTTCTGCTGAGAGCTGCTGGTGTGTCGTCGATGCCGGGTGTGTAATGATCGATTTCGAGTCCCCTATGTTTACGACTAAGGAATAGAGCTCTGTCGCATTGACGATCTTCTCAGCTGTTTCCATATCGGCAACTTCAAAACTAAGCAGTCCTGAGCTCATCCCGTCTTTAAAGTACTTCTGAGCATTCGTATAATTACTGTCTGATTTAAGTCCCGGATAATTCACCTTGATGACTTTTGGATGTGCCTCCAAGAATTCTGCCAATGCCAGTGCATTAGCAGAGTGTTCTTTCATACGAAGACTCAAGTGCTCCATTCCCTGAACAAAGAGCCATGCATTAAATGGCGAAAGCACTGCACCGAGATCACGAAGAAGACTGAGTCTGATACGCAGTGTAAATACAGGCAGCGGCACATCCACATACACCAGACCGTGATATGACTCATCCGGTTCGTTGAACTGAGGATAACGCGGGTTGTCTTTGATAACTTCCAAGATCCCCTTGCGTTCAACCAGAATACCACCGATCGCAAGTCCCTGGCCTGTCGTATATTTACTTGCAGAGTGTACAGAGACGTCTACGCCGTGTTCGAAAGGTTGACATAGAATCGGCGTTGCTACGGTATTATCGACAATAGAGATGATACGATGTTTCTTCGCGATAGCAGTAATGGCAGAGATATCTGCGACATCAATACTTGGGTTTGTCAATGATTCAAAGAATATACACTTTGTTTTTTCGTCGATCAGCGCTTCGATCTCGGATGGGTTATGAACATCAAAATAACGTGCTTCAATACCAAAACGTTTTAAGGTATGTTGCGTCTGTGTCAAAGAACCGCCATACAGCTGCGATGCACAGATGATATTATCACCTGCCTCAGCACAGTTGGCAATCGCAAAGAAGATCGCTGACATACCGCTCGCCGCAGCGATACCCGCTTCTCCACCTTCTAGTTCAGCAAAACGCTTCTCAAAAACATCCGTTGTAGGGTTCATCAGACGTGTATAGATATTGCCCAGTTCTTTAAGTGCAAAAAGGTTTGCAGCATGTTCTACATCTCTGAATTCATAAGCCGTTGTTTGGTAGATCGGCACAGCCATTGTGCTTTGAGAGTCTTTTTCGTAACCCGCATGTAGGGCAGCAGTTTGTTGTTTCATTGTATTCATCCTTTGTTTTCCGTATTATTGTTTAGCCGGATTTTCACTGAACTTCCATAGTTTTTGGATGTTTTATCGCTAAAGCGAACCCTTTTGAGAAAGGGTTTTATCACCTTAGTGATAAACAGTGAAAACCTTGTTTTCCATCTAACTGTTTTCCATGATGAAATAAAGTAAGTTAAAAGTTTTTACGCTTTGCTAGTCTCTATTTCGATTAAAAAGTGCAGTTTCCCGCACGTTGGCTTCACACCGGGTGAAACCCAGCGTTAGCACAGCCTAAGAAGATTTTCTCCTTAAGCGTTACACGTGATAGTTCGGAGCTTCATGTGTGATCATAACATCATGCACATGAGACTCTTTCAAACCTGCAGAGGTAATCTCTACAAATTCAGCATTCGCCCAGTATGTCGGGATGTCCTTTGCCCCGCAGTAACCCATTGAAGCACGAAGTCCACCGACCATCTGGTGAACGACATCTGCAATCGTCCCGCTGTAAGCCACACGGCCTTCAATACCTTCAGGCACAAGTTTGTCCGCTGCCGTACCTTCTTGGAAGTAACGATCTGTACTTCCTTTTTGCATTGCACCGATAGAGCCCATACCCCGGTATGACTTGTACTTACGACCCTGATAGATCGTCGTCTCACCCGGAGACTCTTCAGTACCGGCTAGCAGTGAACCTGCCATGATAGCAGAAGCACCTACAGCCAATGCCTTGGCCATATCACCTGAATACTTGATACCACCATCAGCGATAATTGGTACACCATGTTTTGCCCCTTCAGCTGCACATTCATCAATCGCCGAGATCTGAGGGACACCCACACCCGCTACGATACGTGTCGTACAGATAGAACCCGGTCCAATACCAACTTTGACACCGTCAGCACCCGCTTCGATAAGTGCTTTAGTCGCTTCAGCCGTTGCAACATTTCCAGCGATGATATCGATTTCCATCTCTTTTTTAATGGCCTTGACCGTATCAATAATACCTTTTGAATGTCCATGTGCAGAATCAAGAACGAGGACATCAACACCCGCATCTACCAATGCTTTTGCTCTATCCATCTGACCAACACCGATAGCCGCACCCACACGCAGACGGCCGAACTCATCTTTGTTAGCATTCGGATACGCTACATTTTTCTTTACATCCTTGATCGTAAAAAGACCCTTTAGGTTACCATTGTCATCGATAACCGGAAGTTTTTCGATCTTATTGGCATGCATAATGTCTTTGGCATCTTCCAGACTTGCACCGTGACCGATTGTCATCAAAGGCATCGGTGTCATTAGCTCTTCGACCTTGATATGCTCATCTTTTTGGAAACGGATATCACGGTTAGTCATGATCCCCAAAAGCTTGTCATGGGCATCGACGACAGGAACACCTGTGATACCGGCAGCTCCCATAATACGGCGGGCCTCCGCCAGTGTCATCTCAGGATGGACATAGACAGGATCTGTGATCAGACCGTTTTCACTCTTTTTCACTTTTTTTACTTCAATGACCTGTGTCTCAATATCCATGTTCTTGTGAATGATACCGATACCTCCCAAGTGTGCCATCGCAATAGCAGCACGATGTTCAGTAACCGTATCCATCGCTGCAGAGATCATCGGAATATTAAGACTGATGTTCTTCGTCAATTTCGACGCTGTACTTACCTCTTTTGGCAAAACTTCTGAGTACTTCGGTACTAACAAAACATCTTCAAATGTCAGTGCTCTTTTTTTAATATTCATAATTATCCTTTTAATGCATTTTCAAGGCCCAGAGCCCCGTCAAATAGTGTTTGTTCATCAAATGCTTTCGCGATTAGCTGCAGACCGACCGGCATCCCGTTTTCAGCTGTAGCTACCGGAAGTGAAAGGGCAGGAAGTCCTGCCAGATTGACCGAGATCGTGTACATATCCGAAAGATACATCTGCATCGGGTCTTCTAGTTCACCTACTTTAGGCGCAGTACCAGGTGCTACCGGTGAAAGAATCAAATCAGCACTTTCAAATACTCTTTCAAAGTCCTGCTTGATCAAACGACGTACTTTTTGTGCCTTGACATAATAGGCGTCATAATACCCGCTTGAGAGAACGAAGTTGCCCAAGAGTATACGGCGTTTTACCTCTTCTCCAAAACCTTCCGAACGACTCTTGATAAATGTCTCTTGAAGGTTATCCCCTCTTTCACGGCTTCCGTAACGG
This sequence comes from Sulfurimonadaceae bacterium, assembly GCA_041546465.1. Lineage (GTDB taxonomy): Bacteria > Campylobacterota > Campylobacteria > Campylobacterales > Sulfurimonadaceae. The sequence continues at coordinate 5,224 of JBFEWG010000003.1, read as the reverse complement.
ATACCGTCATAGCGGGCAAGGTTTGTCGATGCCTCTGCCGTGGCAGTCACATAATAAGCCGAGATATCATATTTGGCATCAAGCAGCTCTGCTTCGACGATCTCATGCCCTTGAGCCTTTAAGACTTCGATCGTATCATTATAGGCTGTTTTCACCGCTTCACTCGCATCATGAACAAAATGAGGAAGCACTGCGATTCGAAGCTTACGATCCGGATTCAGGTTCTCGCTTACCGGTGTGTAGTCCATATCGACCGATGTCGAATCTTTTGGGTCAAAACCCGAGATCATGTCATACAAGATAGCCGCATCTTCAACATTTTGTGTCAACGGCCCGATCTGATCCAGTGAAGAAGCATACGCTCCCAATCCGTAACGAGAAACACGACCATAAGTCGGTTTCATTCCCACAATTCCACAAAACGCAGCAGGCTGGCGAATCGATCCACCCGTATCGGAACCGAGAGCTGCAATAGCAATACCACCTGCAACAGCAGCCGCTGATCCGCCTGAAGAACCTCCCGGTACACACTCCGTATTGACAGGATTAAGTGTCTTGCCATAATATGAACTTTCTGTCGTCGAGCCCATTGCAAACTCATCCATATTGGCACGACCAAAAGGAGCCACTCCACGTGAGCGCAGGTTCGTAATAACGGTTGCATCATAAGGAGCAATATAGCCTTGAAGTATCTTTGAAGCAGCTGTTACGGACCACTCTTTGACTTGAATGTTATCCTTGATCAGCAGAGGGATACCCTCACCTGACTCTTCCAGACCGACATAAGCGTTCAGCTCTTTTTTCGCTTCAATCTCTTTTTTAAGTTCTTCACGAAAAGCTTTGATTTCATCAGATGACAAAGTCAATGCTTCTTTGAGTGTAATCACATCTTTTCCTTTTTAAGTTTAATCACATAAATTGCTGCAAATATTACTGCAAAAATAAGCCCTACGGTCGCCAGGATGAACCAAAAGGGAACAGCTTCACTTAGAGAAGGCATCAAGCCATAACCTCAGCACAACGTTCACATAGGCAATCGTCTTCTTTTGCTCTGAACTTCCAACAACGCGGGCATTTTGCCTTGTCTGCTTTAAGGATCTTAAACATATCCCCCTCAACCTCAAATGTTCCCAGTTCATTTGCTTCATCATGGAAGATCACTTTGGAGACCTGGAACCAGTCTTCAGCATCCGTACGTTCAAGGGCTTTGATTATTTCACTCTCAGCGTAGATAACAAGTTCAAGTGTATCTTTGATCGTTTTCTCTTTCTTCAATGCATCGACGATAACCGAGAACTTGTCTCTAGCCTGAGACATATAGACCTCTTCAAAAAGTGATGCCGGTGCATCAATGGATTCATAGACAAGATCGAAGATATCCTCAGCCTCACCTTTCAAGACAGCAGGAAGGTTCTCCAATATCTCATCTGCCGTATAGGTAAGAATCGGTGCAAGAAGCATCAACAGCGGCTTTAAGATGATCGCCATCGCCGACTGTGAACCACGTCTTGTTTTCGAGTCTTTCGCATCACAATAGAGACTGTCTTTAGTTACTGCCAAATAGATACCCGAGAGTTCATTGACAATAAAGTTGATGATGACATTCATACCCTGTACATAGTTATACTTCTCAAACAGACCATGGGCCTCGTCAAAAACGATACTTGCTTTTGAGACGATCCACTGATCCATTGTACCAAGCTCCTCATATGGAAGAAGTGTCTCAAGATCGTCAATATTTGCCAAAAGGAATCTGAACGTGTTTCTGATCTTTCTGTACTGTTCTGAGGTCTGTTTCAAGATGTCATCTGAGATCTTAAGGTCACTCTGATAGTCCGAAAGTGCTACCCACAGACGCAAGATCTCTGAGCCGTACTGACTGATCACTTTGTCCGGTGCAACAACATTTCCTTTCGACTTCGACATCTTCTCACCCTTCGCATCTACGGTGAAACCATGTGTAAGAATCGACTTGTACGGCGCTTTGTGCTCGACTGCGGCCGAGAGGAAAAGAGATGACTGGAACCAGCCTCTATGCTGGTCCGAACCTTCAAGGTAAAGATCTGCCTGATACTCTCCCGCATCATAGTTACGGGACTTCAAAACAGAATTCCATGTCGAACCGGAATCAAACCATACATCAAGGATGTCTGTCACCTTCTCCAATTCGTCTGCTTTATAGCCGCTACCCGGATACAAGAGCTGTTCTATCGGCATAGAATACCATGCATCTGAGCCCTGCATTTCAAAGACCATCGCCGTAAAATTAAGGACTTTCTCGTCCAAAAGGACTTCACCTGTCGCTTTAACACGGAAGAAGGCAATAGGCACACCCCAGTCACGCTGACGGGAAATACACCAGTCCGGACGGTTTTCGACCATCGATGTCAAACGCTTGCGGCCCGTTTCCGGATAGAAAGCAGTATTGCCTACTTCAGACAATGCAATCTCACGAAGTGTCTTCTCTTCTCCTTCCGGGGTTCCATCAACAGAGATAAACCACTGCTTCGTAGCACGAAAGATCAGTGGTGTATGTGAACGCCAGCAGTGCGGATAAGAGTGCATAAATTTTGATACTTTCAGGAGTCTGTCACCTAATAGCTCGTTGATCGTCTCGTTACATTTAAAGATGTGTTTTCCTACAAACTCTTCAGGGTTTGGAAGAAGTTTCTCTCTGACAACTGTCTCATCATAGCATCCGGTCTCATCCACCGGCATAACGACTTCCAGGTTGTACTTTAACCCTACACGGTAATCATCCTCACCATGACCCGGTGCGGTATGGACACAACCTGTACCATTTTCCATCAAGACATGCTCACCCAGGACTACCTGCGATGCTCTTCCATTAAGCGGGTTTACCGCATGGAGCTTGTCAAAGACTTTTGCGTCAAAGGTCTGAACTACCTCACCTTTGACGACTTCTTGTTCTTTCATCTGAGTATAAAGTTTTTCAGCCACAATATACCCATCGCTCGTACGGACATACTTTTCATCAGGGTTCAATGCAATACCCGTGTTTGCCGGCAGTGTCCATGGTGTCGTTGTCCAGATCACAAGGGCTGCATTTCCTTCGATAGACGTGCGCACCTTCGCTTCATCGCTTAACTCGAATGCTACAAAGATAGAGAAGTCTTCCTTGTCCTCGTATTCGACCTCTGCTTCGGCCAATGCCGTTCTCTCTGCCCATGACCAGAAGACCGGCTTGGAACGTTCTGTCAACAATCCTTTTTTCGCTACGGCACACAGTGTACGGTAGATATTCGCTTCAAATTTGTAGTCCATCGTCACATAAGGTCTGTCCCAGTCAGCAATGATTCCCAGCTTTTTAAACTCTTCACGCTGAATATCAACAAACTTGGCAGCATGTTCACGGCATAACCGTCGGATTTCAGAAGTTTCAAGCTGTTCTTTCTTTGCCTTGCCTCCAAGTTTTTTCTCTACCTGTTGTTCAATTGGAAGACCATGACAATCCCAACCCGGTGTAAAACGTACAGACTTCCCATTGAAGTAGTTCTGCTTGATGATAATATCTTTTAAGATCTTGTTCAGTGCGTGCCCGATGTGGGTATGGCCGTTTGCATAAGGAGGTCCATCATGGAGCGTAAAACTTGGGGCACCTTCGCGGTTCTTCTTCATCTTTGCATAAACATCTTTTTCAAACCATGCTGCATAACGAGGGGATTCATTGTTAAGTAGATTCCCCCGCATCGGAAAAGCTGTATTTGGCAAAAGAAGCGTGTCTTTGTAGTTCATTCAATATCCTAAAATCTATTGTAAAAAAGTTTTGCATTATATCTATAATGCGATTAAATAAGACTGATACTATAGATAGATACGATACACAAGGCGATATCATCTACCGCGGTTTGTCTCCATTTTTCTATCTATGCTATACTTTTCGCTGAAAAACCGAAGGACAGAATGTGGAAAAAATTGTTTTATTCGTAGGAAGAAAGTTTCAAACCAACCTCCCTTTTCAAGGCTATATCAAACGTGAACTTCAACAGCATATTGGAGACATTGATACGCTCTATTTCTTTCCGGAAAATGACAATGCCCTGTTCTTGCATCTGGAGGGCCTATTAAAAAGAGAGATCCAACTGGTAATCATTGCCAGTAAAACAGCATCCAGTGTTGTTGGAAAACTTCTCTGTACCATCACCGCTGACAACCAGATTTTAAAAGAGAACATGCTCATCCCTTCATCAACGTCGATCTTTGAAGAGAATACCTACCTTCTACAATATAACAAAAGCCAGATCAATGTCATCACGGCAACGGAAAACCAGGAACTCCCGCTGGTGCTTATCAAGAATGAGACACGTTTCGCCGATATTCAACTCTTTGATATCGATATAGAGACAGCCAATGCCTTACTGACACCACTTGCACAGACCTATGAAGTCAAACTTCATTTTTCATTGATCGTTCGCGAATGGATTATGTTGAACATCGAGAGTAAAAAATACGGGAATATATCCCAGTTCATCTCCTCGGCAAAATCTTTATTGAACAACAAACTTATACCGGCTTCCAACATGGCAAGATTTATCATTGAAAAGCTCTCTCATGCAGGAAGAAGAATTTCCCTGGCCGAAAGTTGTACAGGTGGTCTGATAGCCTCTTTTCTGACAAAAGAGAGTGGATCATCAGCTATATACGATGGCTCTCTGGTAACTTATTCCAACCGGCTTAAAGCCAATTGGTTAGCTGTTGACAATATAACACTGGAAACCTATGGAGCTGTCAGTGAAGAGGTTGTTCTGGAAATGAGCGAGGGAGTCCTCAACGTCAGTGATGCCGATTATGCCATCGCAGTCAGCGGTATCGCCGGACCTGATGGCGGTAGTAAGGAGAAACCGGTAGGTACCGTCTATATCTGTGTACGAACCAAAGAGAAGGTCAAAACTGAACATCTGATGCTCCACGGGGATAGAAACTACATACAGGAGCAAAGTGCCCTATATGCAATCAAGATGTTAATCAGCATTGACAAAGAGTTGTTTTTTGCATGAGCCGAAGCTACTGAGGCGGATAATTGGGTAATTAAAAAATATTTTTAAAATTCCTTCAAAAAAAGCTTGACAAAAAAAGTTCTTTTTCCTATAATTTCGGCCTCATAAGCGATTTAAGCTTTAGAGAAAAATGTCTTGTTAGCTCAGTTGGTAGAGCATCTCACTTTTAATGAGGATGCCGATGGTTCGAGTCCATCACAGGACAC
>JBFEWG010000158.1:0-3917 GCA_041546465.1 Sulfurimonadaceae bacterium | reverse complement strand
GATGAAGCGTTTGTTGCATCATCGATAGAGAAGAACTTTGAGCAGATGAAACGATATGAGAGTTTTGCAGCTGAGCAAAAGATAGAAATTATAGAATCTTATACCAATTTTGTAACGCTTTGTTTGAATGAGAAGCAAAACTCAAGTGATATTTCATTATCTTTGTTAAAAAAAGGTATGATAGTTAGAGATTTAAAAGGGTATAATCTTAATGCAATCCGTGTAACGATCGGTACGGATAAAGAGAATAGCAGATTCTTTGAACTTTTTAAAGAAGTAGCAGACAACTAGGGCATAAATGGACTTAAAAGCACTCATATCACAACTCGTTGGACTTTTTGACAAGCTGAACAAAAGCCAGAAGCTCATCGTGGGTGCTACGATTGTCGGTGTGGTTGTTTTTTTACTTTTTTTAGTCGTCTATACGACAAAAGATCCTTCACGAAGTAATTATAAGGTCCTTTTCGATTCACTCTCAGCTTCTGATGCTGCTTTGGTCATCGAACAACTAGAAAAAGACAATATCCCCTACAGAATACCCCGCGATAATGTGATTGAAGTGCCGAAAGATGTGGTTTACAAAGAGCGTATTGCTATCGCTGCATTGGGACTGCCTCGAGAGAGCAGTGTCGGGTTTGAGCTTTTTGATACGCAGGAATTTGGTGCTACGAGTTTTGATCAGAACGTCAAGTTCTTGCGTGCCCTGGAAGGTGAGCTCTCGCGTACGGTACAAAGTCTAGGTCCAGTTGAGACGGCTAATGTGAACTTGGCTCTTCCAAAAGAATCTCTGTTTGTCGCAGAGCAGGTGGCGCCTTCAGCTTCTGTTGTCGTCTCGATTTATGAGGGACGGGTACTTAGTCCTAAGCAGATCAGAGGGATCAAGAACCTTGTCGCTTCTGCCGTGCCGAAGATGAGTTCGGAAAATGTCTCTTTGATCAACTCCGAGGGGGAAGAACTCGGCGGAGAAAATGACACTTCTGTTCTTGGTGAGCTCTCAGGAATGCAGCTTAAATATAAAAATCGTGAAGAGAAAAAACGCGAAGAGAAGATCGTCAATGTACTTGCCCCATTCATCGGCGGGACAAACAGGGTTGTTGCCAAAGTCACGATAGAGTATGACTTTTCACAAAAGTCTTCAACTTCAGAGACCTATGACCCCGAATCTGTTGTACGTTCAGAACAGACAATCGAAGAGAAGCGTGAAGGAATTTCACCGAAAGAGATCGGCGGTGTCCCGGGTGCTGTAAGTAATATCGGTCCGGTACAGGGGCTGGAGTCACAAGGTGGTAGTGAACAATACGAAAAATCGAACGTCTCGACAAACTATGAGATATCAAAAACAGTATCAAGTACTAAGGGTGAGTTCGCGACCATTAAACGTGTTACAGCAGCTGTCGTTGTCGATGGAAAATACCAGCCGAAACTCGATGCTGAAGGTAATCCGACAGATGATCTTGAATATGTTAACAGAGAAGAGAGTGAGCTTGAAGCAATCTCTTCTCTGGTCAAACAGGCTATCGGTGCAAATGAAGGCCGCGGAGACCTTGTAACAGTCAGAAACTTCCAGTTTGAAGTCATCAAGACAGAAGGTAAAGATGTCACAGTCAAGATCGGTGATTTCTATACGGTTTACTTGAGTCCGTTCTCTGAACTCTTCAAACTGATACTTGTAGGACTTATCCTGTTCATTGTGTATAAAAAGCTTATCACACCGTTTGCAGAGCGTATGCTTGAATTCTCCAAAGAAGAGGACGAGATGGAACGTCCTGTGCTGGAAATTGATGAAGATGAGGAAGAAGACCTTGTCGAGCGTGTTCAGCAGATGCGTAAGAAAGTGGAAGACCAGCTTGGTGTTGGAGAAAACTTTAACGAGGAAGAGCTTAAATATGATGTTCTTATTGAAAAAGTAAGAACAATCGCGGAAGAGCGACCAGAAGAGCTGTCTTCACTTCTACAGGCCTTGATCGATGAAGAACTTGGCGAAGATGCGGGTAGCGGATTGGCGCAGAAGATAGCAGCCGCTGCTGCAGGGAAAGGATAATAATGCAGCTTTCACCGATACAACAAGCCAGATTCGATGAGATGAGTATGGGAGAGAAGATCTCTGTCCTGCTTTTACAGTTGGGTGAAGAGACAACAGCATCTGTCTTTTCCCATTTGAGTGTTGAAGCGATTACAGAGATTTCAAAGTATATCGCAGAGTCCAAATCGATTGACAAGGGAATAGCAACAGCAGTTCTTGAAGAATTTTATGCAATTTTTCAGTCTAACCAATATATCTCCAGCGGTGGTTTGGAATATGCAAGAGAGATTCTTTACAAAGCATTAGGACAAGAAGAAGCCAAGAAAGTACTTGACAGATTGTCAAAAAGCCTGCAAAGTTCACAAAACTTTGCCTATCTCTCGAAGATAAAACCGCAGCAACTTGCTGACTTTATCGTGAACGAACATCCGCAGACCATCGCACTTATCCTGGCACATATGGATTCAACGGCGGCTGCAGAGACCTTGAGTTATTTTTCGGATGACCTGCGTGCAGAGATTGCAATGCGTATGGCAAAACTTGGTGATATCTCACCTTCAGTCATTAAGCGTGTTTCAGCTGTTCTTGAGTCGAAACTTGAGTCTCTTGCTTCTTATAAGGTCGAGGTTGGTGGGCCACGTGCGGTTGCAGATATATTCAACCGATTGGGTGCAAAAGCGTCCAAAGGTACACTTTCTCATATTGAACAGATAGATGAGCAGCTTGCATCATCGATCAAAGAGATGATGTTTACCTTTGATGACATTGTCACCCTTGACAATAATGGTGTGCGTGAGATCTTAAAAGCAGTGGACAAGAAAGAACTTATGCTTGCACTGAAGTCTGCACCGGAAGACCTCAAGGATAAATTCTTTACCAATATGTCAGAGCGTGCCCGCTTGGCCTTTGAAGAAGAGATGCAGTTTCTTGGAGCGGTTAAGGTCAAAGATGTCGAGACTTCTCAACGTAAGATCGTTGAAGCTGTACAGCAATTAGCTGAACAGGGTGTACTACAAGTCGGTGAGACTGAAGAGATGATTGAGTAATGGAAACGGTAATCCCGCAAGAAGCGACCAACGGTCATATCATCAACAAGTACAATTTCAAAGTACTTCCATCCAATGCGGCTCTTTCAGGTGAGGGTGGCAAAAAAGATGATGAGTTTGTTCCTGCATCCAAACTGTCTGAAGGTGATAATGGTGACATCTCCACATCTTCGGAGGGTGAAGGATCAGGTGATGTTCTGTCAAAGTCATCCAAAGATGAGTTGATTGAGTCTCTTTTACAAAAGACAGATGAGATGTCATCAAACTTTATCAAGATGCAGATGAAGCTCGAATCCAAGGATGAAGAGTATAAGCAAGCCCTTGAAAAAGCTAAAGCAGAAGCTTTTGAAGAAGGAAAAGCTGCAGGAATGAAAGAAGCAGAAGAGTTGGTTCAGTCTGAGCATACCAATCTTATGAAACAGTTTGCGGCTTCTGTGGAGACACTGGATCAAAGTACAAAAGAATTTGCCTCATCGATTGAGGGTATTCAGGAAGAACTGATTCATGCCGCGGTGGATATCGCCAAAGAGGTCATTCTTGTCGAGACATCAGAACGTGGAAATGAGATTGCAAGTCAACTGGCCAAAGAACTGATTGCCGAGATCAAAAATTCATCAGAGGTTACGATCAAGGTCAACCCTAATGATAAAGTGGCAATAGAACAGAGTTTAGGTACACTGGAAAATGTTAAAATTATATCTGACAATGCTGTTAGTAACGGCGGTGTCATTATTTTAAGCGATGCCGGCAATATAGACGGCGATATTATGAAGCGATATGAACGCGTAAAGAGCGCGGCCTTGGGTCAATAAATTTTTAAAGTTGTTAATGAAAAATATAAAAGATAT
>JBFEWG010000039.1:0-14699 GCA_041546465.1 Sulfurimonadaceae bacterium | reverse complement strand
TTTGCTATAATAAAACAATTCAAACTAAATAAATGCTTCTAAAATTTATGATTATCCAATGGAATGACCAATGATAAACAACCTAAAAGATCCAAAATATTATATCAACCGTGAGCTCTCCTGGCTGCAGTTCAATACAAGAGTACTGCATCAGGCACAAGACGAGTCCCGTCCTTTACTCGAACGTTTGAAGTTCCTAGCCATCTATGGGACAAACCTTGATGAATTCTATATGATTCGTGTTGCTGGACTTAAAAAACTTTTCACTGCCGGTGTTATTGTCTCAGGGGCCGAACGCCTTACTCCTTTGCAGCAGCTTCGTGAGATTAGAAAATATCTGCATCAGGAAAAAGAGGTCGTTGAATATACACTGATCAATATCTTCAAAGAGTTGGAAAAAGAAAACACCTTTGTCAAAGAATATCAAAATGTCAGTGTGAAAGAAAAACGTGAGCTTGATGAATACTTCGCCAGCCACATCTACCCCGTGATCATTCCGATTGCAGTTGATGCGACACACCCTTTCCCTCACCTGAACAATCTCAGTTTCGGCGTTATCGTTCAACTCACCGATACCGATACCAATGAGATGCGTTACGGTCTGGTTCGCGTACCTCGCATGCTTCCTCGTTTTATTGAACTCGACAGCGGGACTTACGTACCTATCGAGACAGTCGTTGCAGAGCATATCAGTGAACTTTTCCCTGGTTTCACACTGAATAAATACTCATCTTTCCGTGTAACTAGAAATGCCGATATCACCATCGAGGAAGAAGAGGCAGATGACTTTATGGAGATCCTTGAAGAGGGACTTCGTCTGCGTAAAAAAGGTGAGATGGTCAGACTTGAACTCGGTGCCAATGCCGATGAGGATCTTATCAACTTTTTTAACCGTCACACCAATGTCTTCAAAGAGGACATCTACTATTTCAGTACCTGGCTAAACCTTGGTAGTCTATGGCAAATCGTCTCCAACAAAAAACTTGCCCACCTGACACTGCCAAGCTATAAGCCGAGAAACCTTCCGCCATTTGACAGCAATGAAAACATCTTTTCTGTCCTTGACAAGCAGGATGTCGCGCTTTATCATCCGTATGAAAGTTTTGATCCGATCACTAAACTCATTCAGCAAGCAGCTAAAGATCCTGATGTCTTTGCCATCCGTATGACACTCTATCGTGCCGGTGCCAATTCCCCTATCGTCAATGCACTGACCGCAGCAGCCGAGTCTGGTAAGCAGGTCACAGTTATGGTTGAACTCAAAGCGCGTTTTGATGAAGAGAACAATCTCATCTGGGCAAAACAGCTTGAACAGTCCGGTGCGCATGTCATCTTCGGTATCACCGGATTTAAAGTCCATGCCAAAGCGGCACTCGTCACCAAACGTGTCGGCGACACACTTAAACAGTATGCACACATCGGTACAGGTAACTACAATGCAACAACGGCAAAGATCTATACCGATATCTCTTATCTGACTTCAGATGAAGCGATCACCAATGACGTGACCCGTTTCTTTCATTTCCTCACGGGCTTCTCTAAAAAAGGTAAACTAAACACCTTATATATGGCACCGACACAGATGAAACCAAAGATCCTCTCCATGATTCAAAACGAGATGAAGATGAAGAGCGAAGGGCACATTATCGTCAAAGTCAACTCACTCGTGGATGAAGATGTTATCCGTGCTCTCTATAAAGCCTCACAAGCGGGTGTCAAAATAGAACTGATCGTCAGAGGTATATGTTGTCTTCGTCCAGGTATCGAAGGTCTCAGCGAGAACATCCGTGTCGTCTCGATCATCGGAAAATACCTCGAACATGCGCGTATCTTCTATTTCAAACATGCAACACCGAAGATATACATGTCAAGTGCCGACTGGATGCCTCGTAACCTCCTGCGCCGTATCGAACTTCTTACAGGGATCTCGAACGAACAGATCGCTGCAAAACTGCTGCAGATCCTACAACTTCAGTGTAAAGACAATGTATTAGCCTATGAGCTGAAAAGTGACGGCGGTTATGTAAAGGTTCCAACCGATAAGAACATGATCCTCAACAATCAAAAACTGATTGAGACCCATGCCCAAAAAGTCCACAAAGCCTTTAAAAAAGAGACACCCAATTATGTCCAACAGCTCTCGACACGTCTGTTCAAAGAGAGCTGATTATGATTCACACATTTAAGAAATGGACTCCTGTTTTGGGAGATAAAACATGGGTAGCTCCCTCTTCGGATATTGTCGGTAATGTCACAATGGGAAGTGATGTCTCCATCTGGTTCGGCTGTGTCATACGCGGCGATGTACATTACATCACCATTGGTGACAGGACCAATATCCAGGATCTTTCCATGATCCATGTCACTCATTACAAAAACGAAGATATGAGTGACGGTAATCCGACAGTCATCGGCAATGATGTGACTGTAGGCCATCGTGTCATGCTCCATGGCTGTACCATAGAAGACGCCTGCCTTATCGGCATGAGTGCGACTATTTTGGATGGTGCAGTTATCGGTAAAGAGTCTATTGTCGGTGCAGGTGCATTAGTGACCAAGAACAAGGAGTTTCCTCCGCGTTCTTTGATCATGGGAAGCCCGGCCAAGGTCGTACGTGAACTCAATGACGAAGAAGTCAAAGAGCTTTATGCATCGGCAAAGCGCTACGTCGCATTCAAAGAAGAGTACAGAATCGATTAATGGATCTATTTTTTATCGCCGATATCATCGGTATTATCGCATTTGCCATCAGTGGTTATCTTGTAGCCGTGCGTAATCAACTTGACCTTTTGGGAGTTTTGATCTCCTCCTTTTTAACGGCCCTAGGTGGTGGTATCGTACGTGATGTGATCTTGGATACCACACCCTTTACCTTCAGAGAGTATTACCCTGCAACAACTGTCTTAGTTGTCCTGACACTCTCTTTTATCTTCCAGCTCTATAAAAAAGAAGAACTCGAACGAAAACTGTTTTTTGTTATCTCAGACACGATCGGCCTTGTCGCTTTCAGTATCACAGGTGCTCTGCTGGCTTTGGATGCAGGTCTGAATATCTTTGGTGTCATCATTTTGAGCTTCCTCACAGCTGTTGGCGGAGGCTTGACACGTGACATTTTGATCAACCAGGTCCCTGCCGTTCTCATCAGTGACTTTTACGGCTCAATCGCACTGCTTATTGCGCTACTGCTTGTCATTTGCCATCAATTGGACTTATTGAATGAGATATCTATCTTTTCAATAGCTATTTTTGCCACATCTGTACGTCTAGTCGCTTACTTTAAGGGTTGGAGACTTCCAAAAACAGGTCAGGGTTAACCGGTTCGCCATTTAGATAGACGCTCCAATGCAGGTGTGGTCCTGTCACCCGTCCAGTCGAGCCAACTTCCGCAATATATTCCCCCTGCTTTACCCAGCTGTCATCAGGCTTAAGAATCTTAGAGAGATGTGAGTACGCTGTGATCAGTCCTCCTCCGTGATCGATCACTACCATTTTTCCATTATAAAAAAGGTCACCAAGAACGATCAGTGTTCCAGCCAATGGTGCTCTGATCTTATCACCCCTCTTTCCCGAAAGGTCAATACCGGCATGCGGGTTCTTTGCCACACCGTTAAAAAACCGTCTGCGTCCGAAATCATGGCGAAGTGCAGAATCCAGAGGCTTTATCATCTTCAAGTCATGCAGATATAGACGGGTATATCGTGTAAAATTCTTCTTTTTTATCACACTCTCACGTTCAATACGTTCAAGTGTTTTCTTGGAAGCAATAACAAACTCTTTGTTCTTGACATGTAGATGTTGTTCTTGATAATGTGAAGGCTTCAAGGGGATCAGGTGTACCTGGATCATCTTGGAGGTCTTAGAGACGACACGAAGTGTTTGGGGAGCTTTATAAAGTGATAGAGGTAGAAGAACCAACCAGTCGTTCTTACGTTTTAAGGAAAACGCATCAATTTTTTTATTGTCGATATAGATGTCAGGTCTTTCATTGAAATAGAGCTTGGCAATTCCCCCCGGTGAAAGCTGTTCATGGGGAAAAGCAAAAAGGTTTATGTAGAAAAATGCAAAAAAAAGTAGTCTCATTATGTCCTGTAGTCGGCATTGATCTTGACATACTCATGTCCAAGATCACACCCATAGGCAGTAAAGGTTCCTTTGCCTATACCGATGTCACAGCTAATAGTAAATTCAGATGACTGCATGACTTTAGCCGCCTCGGCTTCCATCTTCTCATCAAAATGCAATGTACCCTTCTCATAAACACAAAGGTCATTGAAGCTGATACTAAGACTTTTCTCATCACATTCAACACCACTGGCACCTACAGTTGAAGCAATACGCCCCCAATTCGGATCTTCACCAAAAAGTGCCGTCTTGACCAGAAGAGAATTGCTCAGAGCCTTGGCAACGACCTCTGCCTCGGCATCATCCTTCGCACCTGTGACGACATACTCGACAAGTTTGGTCGCACCTTCACCGTCTCTGACCATCTCAAGCGCTAAAAAATGCATGATACGTCTTAAGGCCTCGCTAAAGGCTTCTTCGTCAAAGGCACCACTTTTACGGTTTGAAAGCAGCATCACCGTGTCATTGGTCGAGGTATCACCATCCACGCTCGCCGCATTGAAAGTAGTGACCGTTATCTTATCCAAAATCTCTTGCATCTTTGGCGCATCAACATCTGCGTCCGTCGTGATAAAACAGAGCATTGTCGCCATAGCCGGATTGATCATACCCGCACCTTTGGCCATCGCGCCAATACTGAACTTCCCGCTTTCACACTCCACATCAAATGCGATGCTTTTGGAAAAGGTATCTGTTGTCATAATAGCTTCAGCCGCCGCAAGAGGGTTCTTTTGTGTCAGGTCAAAGCCCAAAGCCCCTTCAAGTATCTTCTGCTTTGGAAGTCTTACACCAATAACACCGGTCGAACTCATCACTGGGTTTTGAATCTGGGTGAACTTTTTCTTTAAACCATCCAATGTTTCGATGATATCATCAATCCCTGCATCACCGGTCATCGCATTGGCATTTTTTGAATTGATCAGAACAAAATTCGTCTTGAACTCTCCTAGAGAACGAAAGTGTCTGATCGGTGCCGCCGTCATTTTATTCGTTGTAAAGACCGATGCAATCTCACATAAACTCTCTGAATGGACAAAGGCAATATCTTTTTGATTTCCTTTTTTCAGACCGATAGCAATCCCATCCGCATAAAATCCCTCTGCTGCACAAACACCATTCTCATTTGGCACAATCTTAGACATATTTAAGTTCCTCCGGCTTGACACGCTGCTTGATCAGGTTCTTCGTGATATTGATACCTTTTTGTGTACCGATGAGCAGAAGCTTTGACTCACTGGTCACTAGGACATCACCCTTTGGCATAGGACTGAACTTTCCTTCTTTCTTGCGAATACCGACGACTGATACATCAGCAATGTTTCGCAGGTGTGTCTCTTTGAGTTTCTTCAAGACGATCCACGAGTATTTTGGAATTTCGACCTCTTCCATATCCAAAGGCGTATCAGAGCGGTACATAAACTCTTCAAGCAGGTTCTCCATCTCCGGATGGGCTGCCATTGCCGTAACACGTTGAGCCGTAAGTTTCGTCGGTGTCACAACCGTGTTTGCACCGAGTTTTTTGAGTTTTTCCATGTCAGACATGTTTTCTGAACTTGTGATGATATTATAGGGAACCGGGATACTGTGTTCTTTTTCAAAAAGACGCACGGATGCAATCAATGCGATATTGTCTGCAATATGATGTGAAAGTGTAATCAGACCCTTGGCTGAACTCAGATGAGCTTTCAACATTGCTAACTCAGTATGGGGTTCAGCTTTGATGAAGTAAGGGTATTTGTTCTCTTTTGCCCAACTATCAAGTTCATCGCTTGGATCAATCACGACAAAAGGGATATGGTTCTTGAGCAACTGCTTGCTCACTTCAATCGTATATTCATTATGATAACAAATCACAAAATGATTTTTTAAACGTGCAATCTGATATAACATACTGCGTTCCTTTAATATTCGTACCAGTTCTCCCTTGTTGATCTCTGCGACCATTGTACCTATCGCGAGAGAAAAAACAGCAAAACCCGAGATAATAAGTGTAATCGTAAATATCCGACCCATGTCGGATATTGGAGCCATCTCACCAAACCCGACTGTCGTGAAGGTGATACCGGTCTGATAGATCGCATCCATGAGGGTGAAATCGTCAATAACAACATATCCAAGAGTACCGACAGCCATGGTGACCACAGTTAAAATAAGAGGTAAACGAAATGCTTTGAGATGCCCATAAATATCAGGCAATAGAGAAGTGTCTGGTTTGGGAGATGCCTCCCAGTGAAGTGCTGCCCGGATCTTACGAAACAGGTTCAATTTATAATCTTAGTGACTACGAATTTTTCTTCATTGTACGTAATTCAGATGCTGAGACCTTGACTTTACGTGTTGTTCCGTCTTCTAACGTTACACGGATAGTACGTAGGTTCGGTAAAAAACGTCTCTTTGTTCTGTTCTTTGCGTGAGAAACATTGTTCCCAGCCATTGGACCTTTACCGCTAATAGCACATTTTCTTGCCATTTGAAGCTCCTTGCTTAAATTAATAGCGCAATAATACCTCTTCTTAGCATAAGGCTCGCTTAAGGACAGAGCAAATCCTCTATCCAAGGGCTGTGTGCACATCGAAGGGGTCTTCATCATTTCTCTCTATTTTTATACTATCGGCACTAATACATTTACTTTTAAATCGTATCCTGTTACAATAAATCAACTTATCATGGAGATCATTTTTTTGATAACACAAGAAGAGATTCAAACATATATTCACTCCATCCCACCTTCACCTACTATCTTAAAGCGCGTCTTAAAAGAGATCCAGTCAGGTGAACTTTCCAAAGCGGCCACTGAAGCTTCACAAGATCCGGCACTTAAAGCTTATCTTCAAGCTATCGTCAACAAACCCATTTATGGTTTTAAAAACGATATCAAAGACATTGGTCAGATCTTTGGTGTCTTGGGCCTTGCCCAAGCCGAGCAGCTGGTTTACAACTATATGATCTCCCTTCTTTCCCCTGAAAAATGGGAACTTTTCACCTTGAACAACAAAGCCTTCAGTGAGATACAAGATACCCTTAGCCTGCAATGGAAACGTATCCTGGAATACAAGCATATCACGGACAAGACACTCTATTCTGCCATCTCCCTGCTCCCGGCTTCCATCATCGTATGTGAAGCACTATTCAAGTCCAAACGTGCTGATGTTGAACTCTTGCGTTCAGTCAAAGAGATTGATTACAGTACCATTTTAAAACGTCTTACCGGTATGAGCCTTCTTGACCTCTGTCAGATGATCGCATCGGCATGGGAACTGCCTGATATTATCTCTAGAATCGTCCTTACCTCGGACGGAGATCATAATGAAACAGATACACAGGTGATAGAATTATCAAAATGGATGCATCTTCTCTTTTTCTATCAACTCTCTCAGCCTGTCTGTGCAGAAGCAGGTCTGAATGATTTTATAGAGTTTAACATCGATTATGTTTCAGATATCTATGAGGAGTTTCAAAACATCATTATGGAAAATGACCAATGAGAGCTGTTGTCAAAGATAAAGTAGGTGTATTTCATCCTCAAGGCTTCCTGGACGGTACGACTGCCCCTTCACTGCTGACCATAGAAGACATTCATGCAACAGAGGCCTTGAACGTCAATATGATGCTGGTCTCTTTGCAAAAGGTCGTCTACTTTAACAAAAACGGCTTAAGTGTCTTTGTCGAACTACTTGAGTCCTTACACCTTAAAACAGGGATACTTGTAGGGTTTTGTGACTATGATGAAAAGAAATATGCCTCGATTTTAAAGTTTTATGAGAATGCTATCAACTTCTCTCTCTTTAGGACTCACAAGATAGCTATGCTCTTCTCCTCCAATATGCAAGAGAACAAAGAGAAAAAAAGTGTCCTGGTCTGGCATGATGACCCCTCTCAACGTTCTGCTTTAGCTATAGAGCTTTTTGACCGTGGGCATGACCCCATCGTCTGTCAGATGCAAGAGGAGTTCAATAAGAAAAAAAATCAGCCTGACCTGTATGCAGCAATGGTCTATGACAGCTACCTGGGAATGCTGGGCTCCAAGATTGCGACTCGTGTGACGGGTAATGCCATTATCTATACCCTCTCAGGGTTTCTTGATGCAGAGATCACAAACCAATTTGACCTGAACTACCATAACAACTCTTTGAATGTCGGGTTTACCCTCTTTATTTTCGATGCCTACAAAGTCATATCGATGAATGTCCATGCCTTGAACTTCTTTTCAAAACTTGCCACGGCCGGTGCGGAGTTCGGTGCAAACATATGTATTGTCGGTATGACCTTTGAAAAGACACCGCCGACATTCAAAGAAGAGCTTGAAGATGCCGGCATTCTCTTTTTTGATAATATGGATGATATTTTAGGTAACAAGGAACTCTTAAAAGATCTTGGCGGAAGCGGTGGAGGCACTAAAACAAATAAACGTGCGTTAAACAAAGTCCTGGTCAATGAGTTGCCACGCTTTATCAATGCAACCGTCAATACCATGGAGATGATGACCAATGCCAAAGCACAGAAAAAAGATGTAAAAGTCCAGACACTGACTGTTAATGAGACGCAAGACAAGTTTGCCAGTTCTATCGGATTTTATGGGAATATTGACGGTATGGTCATTCTGGTCTTTCCTCTTAGCATCGCAAAAAAATCATGTGAACTTCTTTTGGGAGAGAAGACGGACAACGTCGAGGATATCCTTGATACTCTTGCAGAGTTTGTCAATATCATTGCCGGACGTGTAAAGTCACTCTTGGCAGAACACGATATCCGCGTTGACATCACCCTGCCCCGTACCTATGAGAATGTCAATGATCTTCTTTCAACCGTGAACGAACGCAAAGGTGTTCAGGTTGACCTGGACTTTGAGAATGACAGCTTTACCTTCTTTTTGACACGTTGATGGATCCTATGCAGCCTTTAATCAAAAAACTTTTACGTTTTTATCTTCTCGCTGTTGTCATCGTACTACTCTACTTTCTCATCAAGACACTTATGCCAGAAGAGAATACACTTCCATCAAAGAGCTTTCCCTCTGTAAACAAGAATCAATCGATAATATCAGAGGAAAAAAAAGAGCTTGAAAACGGTGCAGATGAGTCCAAAAGGACCTTTATTTTACTACCTCAGAAATAAGCTTTAGATATTATATTTGGGTTTATGCAGGTAAAATCCCTGAATATAATCTGTTCCCATGGATGTGACCAGTTCGGCAACTTCTTTGGTATGGACATGCTCAGCCACCGTCTCCATCCCCAAAGCATGTGCGATATCGATAATTGACTGAGTGATCAGACGGCAATTTTCATCTGTTGCAAGGTCCTTGATCAAAGTTGCATCTATCTTCAGGATATCGACCCCTAACCTCATCAAATATGCATAGTTACTGTATCCACTTCCAAAATCATCGATAGCAATCTTGGAACCAAGTCCCTTCACGTATTTCGTAAAATCAAGTATCCTGTCATTAAATTCGATCTCTTCATTTTCCAAGAACTCAAAGACAATACGCTCAGCACACCCGCAATTATTCAAAATATCCAAGATAAAAGCATAGGTCTTATCATCCATGATGTCATCAATAGAAAGATTGACCGTAAAGTCCTCTTCTCTTTTTAAAAAGGTGAATACTGCTTCTTGAAACATCTTTTGTGTGAGTTTTGGATAATAACGCGCACGCTTGGCAATATTGATAAAACTATTGGGAGTCATCACCTTTCCGTCATCACCGTCAATACGCATCAAGGTTTCGTATTTGACTATTTTGCCTGTTTTGGCATCAACGATGCCTTGATAACAACAGCGTACCGCATCTTCTTTGATCGCTTTTTCAATATGCTGTACCATCTTGTAGTTTTTCTCTAAATCTTCTTCCAGAGAAGACACTTCCTGGTAGAACATAAAAGGCCGAGATCTTCGTTTAGCCTCTTTCATCGCCATATTTGCCATTGAAATGAGTGATATCTGAGAGAGATGAAGTTCAGACATTACAGCACCTATGGTCAGGCGCACGCTGATCTCATGCTCTCCGCATATCAGCTTGGTATGACTCAAGTTTCTCGATAGTGTAGCTACATCTTCTTTAAACATTTCAATTGACACCTCGTTTCCGGCAAGAATTGCGAACTCATCACCTGAAAGTTTATAGAGCTGAAGATAATGGGTCTGTGCGGCATCTTTGATCGCTACCGCCATCTTTTGAAGTGTTTCATCTCCTATTGCTTCGCCAAAAATGGTGTTGATCTCTTTGAATCCATCGATATTGATAATAATAAGTTTTGGGCTTTGGGTGTTGGAGATATCCTCCGTCAACTTCATCCGGTTTGGCAACGAGGTCAGTTCATCTTTATAGACTTGGGCATGCAAGGTTCTCTTCTGCTTATACATAGGCGTTACATCAAGCATGATAGAGATGAACTCACTGATCTTACCTTTTCGATCAAGTATAGGAACGACTGTTGTCTCCACAAAAAAGCTCTTTCCGTTTTTAGCGATATTCTCAAATACTGCTTTATAGATTCTATTGTTAAGGATTGCGTCCCATAACTCCTGCAGTTGTTCGTGCGTCGTATTTGCCGATCGCATCTTGCTAAGTGTTGAACCGATCAGTTCCTCTTTCGAATAGCCGCTGACATTTTCAAAGGCTTTATTGACATCTGTGATCATACCGTTGATATCTGTCTTTAGAGTAAGGACACTGCTACCGACTGCTTTTTGATACTCATCAAAAAGAGCTTGATTATAATCCAGCTCCTCAATCATCTCATTAAATTCTTGCGAGAGTTGACCCATTTCATCACTGTTTTTCATTCTCACACGGGACTTGAAACTTCCTTGTGATATCTTCTTGGCAGCCTCGGAAAAAGAGGCCATAGAAGACTTGACATTTAGATAACTACCCACCAACAGATAAAACCCGCCCGAGAGCATAGCAAAGATAAAGAGGAAAAGGGTCTGCCCCTCTTTATCTAGAGCCTTCTTCTTCTGATCAAGCTCGTCCTTTAAACGATTGTTCAATTGAGTAAATAAACTGGACTGTATATCCAGCAAGGTTTTCTCTTTAACCTCTGCCTGGTCCATCTCCCCATTCAAGAGATGTTTTGTGTAGAGGGACAGTGTACGCTGATACCTCGAACTTGACTCTTCAAAGTACTCTTTATACTGTTTCGATCTCTGTAAAAGCGTGTCAGTCTTATTGACCAAGGTCTTAAGCTCTCCTATCTTCATGAAAAGCTTTCTCTTTTCATGCTTGTCAAAACGGAGCATCTTTAATTCACTTGTCAACAGATAACTCAACGGAAGTTCTGTACTCAGTAGGTAAGCCATATCACTTGTGAAAATCATATCCGTTGACAACTTATCGATCCCAAGCTCATTCAGCTCCATCAAGAGGCGATTCTGGTAGGCATAGACTTGCTGAATAAACATTTCACTCTCTTTGTTTAAAAGAGCGGACTCTACCCGTTCATAATAATCACTGCATATCTCTTTTGTTTTGCCATCAAGTACCCGCAGCAAATTCTCTTGAACGCTGCGTGCTTTCTTCTGACTTTGTTCAAGTTGCATCAGTTCAAGTGTATTGCCTGCTTCAAAAGAGCCTATAGCGTCATATTCCAAAGCTTTCAAGGCCACAACCATCTCATAAAGATGGCTATTTGTTCGCAGAACCTGTGTCGTGTGGGTTAAATTGTCCGATCGTAGCTGAAAATCATTGTAGATAAGTGACAGGCTATAGATAGTAGGAGTAAGCAGAAAGAAAAGGATCAACAATATTTTATAGGTGTAGTTGATCTTTCCCATTAATTTTGCTGCCGGCAAGAATGGGAGAAGAAGCACAGAACCTATCGACATCATCTGACCTTTTACTCTTTGGTCACAATATATAAAGACTCATGATTAAGTTTTTTCAAGATATTCATGACATGGACGAAATCCTGAAACCGTGACTCTTTATCACTTCTGAGTACAACCGTATCCTGTTTGGAAAGCTTAGAAAGACGTGAGCGTAATTCATCAAGCTCCATACGGTCCTTATCCAAAAAGATCTCACCCTTTTTGGTCACATATATCGTCACTTCCTTATTATCCGACTTTTTATCAGCTGCCTTTGCCTCCGGTAAATCTACAGGGATAATCCCCTGTCGGATAAAGGTAGCCGTAGTCAAGACCATCACCAGCAGTACCAACATGATATCAATAAAAGGAATGACGTTCATCGAAGACATCGGTTTATGTTTCATCATGCGCTCCTTTTAATTATACTTTGTTTACTTCGCTGCTCTTGTGCTCAATGTCCCAGTATGCAAGTATACGTTCCATCTTACGCAGTAATACATTATAAAAAATACCAGAAGGGATCGCAACCACGAGCCCCATAGCCGTCGCTTTAAGCGCGAGTGCCAGACCACCCATAATCTGCTTTGTATCAACCGCTCCAGACTCACCCAGACTATAGAATGTCAACATAATACCCAAGACCGTACCCAACAGACCGATATACGGAGCATTTACCGTGATAGTCGCTATCGTCGACACGTTATTGGCAAGTTCCAGTTCCAGTTTGTCACGGTTATCGTGTGCACTTACATCGATCGTCTGATAATACATCACTCGCTCGACAAATAGCCATAAAGAGATAACACTCATAATCACTAAAATACCGATCACACCGTAATCAACACTTGACTCTGCGATTTTAATCCACTCATTTGATACCATTTACATTCCTCTTGCTTAAATCTAATGTCACCGTTGTACCTTTTCCCTTTTTGGAGTCTATATAGACTTTGATCTTATAGGTGTCACAATATTCTTTGACCATACCCAGACCCAGTCCCTGACCACTGCTGTTGTTATCTTCTTGATAATAGTGTTCAAACACATTCAGTAAAAAATCCTCTTCGATTCCTTTGCCTTCATCTTCCACACTCAGATGAAAGTCCTTGAGGGTGATCTTCACCAAGGAGTCAGGTGACGAATATTTCACAGCATTTTGGACCAGGTTATCCAAGACCTTTATAAAGCCAATTGTATCTATTTTTACACTAGAGCTTTCTAAATCATAACGAAACTGTACCTGTGGGAAAAGCTCTTTATATCCTTCGCTCTGCTCCGAAATAATATCTTTGAGGTCACACTCTTCAAGTTCAACCTTATGTATCTGTTTTTTGATCGTATAGTCAAGTTCCGCATACAGAGACTTCAATACGGCAGCAGAGCGTTCTATACGTCTTAAACGTTTTATGTTCTTCTCGTTTTCTTCATGCTTCAGCAGCATCTGCGTGTTGGCTAGAATCGTCGCAACAGGAAGATTAAGCTCATGCAGTGTCTGACGGCTTAGGAGTTCAAGCTCTCTTGAACGCTCTCTTAAAGGATCAACAAGAAAACGAACATATCCGGTTCCAACGATAAAACTTGCGGTAAAGACGACAAGCAGTAACCCCAGAATATTCATGTTCTCTTTGATCAGGTACCCAAAGAGTGCCGAACTGATGACGATAGAGATAAAGATCAGCAGCAAGACCTGTTTTTGATTAGGACTCATACTTATACCCTACCCCGCGTACGTTGATAAAGTGTTCACTGCCAAGGATCTTCTTCAGGCGGTTGATATAGACACGAACAGCCCCTTCACTTCCTTCTTGTGAATGAGCCCACAGACTGTCCATTATCGCCTCTTTACTCACGACAGAACCTTTGTTTCTGATGAAGAGTGACAGTAACTCGAATTCACGCAGCGATACTTCAAGTTCAACATTATCTTTAAATACACGTTTCTGTTCGATATCAATACATATATCATCAATACACTGTATATTATCGCCTCGTGTACGTTTCATCAATGACAAAATACGAAGATGAAGTTCTTCAAGGTCGACCGGCTTTTTAAGATAGTCATCACACCCTTTAAGAAAGCCCTCTTTCATCACCTCTTTATCCTGGTAAGAGGTCAAGAAAATGGCCGGTGTTTGATCACCGCTTTGACGTAATGAATCCAAAAATTCCAAACCGCTCATGATCGGAAGGTTGATATCCAAAAGATAGAGATCGAACTTGTTATCATAGGTATGTTCCAAGGCCTGGTTGGGATTATGTGCCGTGATGACCTCAAAACCTTCCTCATCAAGAAAGTCCTCAAGGCTTTCACAAAACAGAAGGTCGTCCTCGAGCAATAGTATCTTAATCGACATCCTCTATCGACCATCCTATTGTTTCACCGGCATACATCGGGACAACACCCTTGTATGTTTCGGGTACGCTAAACGGTTCATCAACCAGGGTGACCTCTTTAAACTCCGGACAGATACCGTAAATACTCTGCGCATTGTCCGATATAAAGGATTGAAGATTGTCCAGTTTCCCATGTTTATCAAAGATCTCACATAAGAGCTGCAAAGCGATTGGTGCAGTGAAGACACCTGCAGCACACCCGCATGACTCTTTTTTCTCTTTTGGATGCGGTGCTGAGTCTGAACCAAACATGACCTTGGGATGTGCATTCAGTGCAAGCTCAAGCAAGGCAGCCCTGTCCTCAGGACGTTTAGCGATCGGCTTGCAAAAGAGGTGAGGTTTCAACATCCCGCCTGCAACGTCATCTA
>JBFEWG010000024.1:0-19679 GCA_041546465.1 Sulfurimonadaceae bacterium | reverse complement strand
GATTGGTCATCAAAAGAAATAATCGAATCTCAGTTTGAGGGTATCCCAATCCTCTCCATACTTTTCAATATAGTCATAGGAGAGAGCAAATGCTGTATTCTGCGAACTTCTATAGTGCTGGGAGATAGAAAAAAGAAGTTGATCATGTCCCGTATCAAATAGACGCTGGCTGCTTTCAATATTTATTTTAAAAGCTTTACCTTCGTAGAGCACGGCACCGGCAACTCCACCAATCCCTGCCGTAAGACTTCTATCAGTATAGAAAAGAGCATCCGCTAACAGATAAACATAGCCTAGATCATTGCCCCAGGTAAACCCACCTGACGCATTGGATGTAAACTTTGTACTCTCCGTCAAATAATTTCTGTCCCATCCGGTATTCAAACGCCAGGACAAAGGTTTAAAGAATGCAGTACGCGGTGCCAAAGAGACGATATTGATAAGAGTAGCCTTTTCTATATTGAAATCATCCTCACCATAAGAAAACAACAGATCAAAGAACTCAATTTGGGTTCCGCGTAAAAACCCCACGTCACTGTCTCTTATATCATGGTTTGCCGGCCGCACACCTAAAAAACCTATTCCTTCACCTTCTCGAACACCTGCTTCAGCTCTTAAACGCAAGGCACGATGTCCTTCCATCGGATCAACGGGAACAGGAATATCTATTTTTTCACCTTTGCCCAGACTTGCACGTGCCGTAAGAATCGAATAGAGTCTGTCCCTATATACGCTGGCATTGATATCTCCTGCCAAGAAATCATATTCGATAAACTCTGATGAGGCCTCTAAAATATATCGTTGTGTCTGAAGAGACTTTTTGCTCTCTTTCAAAAATCTCTTTGGCAATATCTCTGCTCTAGCCAGTGTAAAAACCTCATTGATATCATTCTCATGAAGATAGGCTTCATAAGCTAAGAGCTTACTGCGCCTTGCCGGTCGGTAATGACGTTTTGTCACGATATCCTCGCTCACAGCAACATGAATAGTCTCCGGAGGAAGAACCTGATAATTGAAGTAGTCCCGAAGATTTACACTCGGTTTTGCTGCTTCTATAAGCCACAACATATTGTAAGAGCAGTTCTCTGTAAAAAAGTAATACCAGGAGTAGGTATCATGTATCTCCCAGATATGACGCATCATCTGAACGATCTCTTCTTCATCCAGATTAAGATCATATTCCCACATATCCCGCTCTTCTGTGTCGCGATATTCCTTTATCTTTTCATAATAGGGCAAGAGTGAATAGTTCCCGTAATACCCGCCAACGAGACCTTTAATGGCGAAAACCATACCATTCTCTGTTGACGAATCAGCATTGGCAGCATAATTGATCGCATGAGAAAGCATCTTTGACTTGTATGAGGAGTCAATGCGCAAAAAGGTATGACCGAACATGGATGCCGGTGAATTGATATATGCGGACGGAAAAATCAGACTGACCGCCTTAGGGTCAACCCTCTTGAGTAAATCTTCAAATTCTTTACACTCCACCTGTGGCAGATCCTTCATTCCCAGCTCTTTGACCAACCACCATTTACGTGCAGGGAAACGACAGGCTGTCGCATTATCATCAAAAACTTTTTCATCAACCAGGGCTTGAATCGTTGCTTCAAGTTCTACTTTGGCATTGGACATGCCATCAGGCGAAAGAAAAAAAGCTTTGTCGTCTATCTCACTCTCATCGCCGGGCATGTGTAATAAGATATGCCAATATGGCGATTGTGAAAGTTTTTTCTCTTCGGCCAGTTCCAAGTAGTGCTGTATGTTCGCATAAACAGATGTCATCAATATGACGGTGACTATGATAAAGCGTATGATGGTAATGCCTTGTGATATGGGGGTGTAAATGAAGCTACCAGGCAGGGTATACCCACCTGGTCAATGATTACATTGTTGTAGAAATATTGTCTAAAACGTCAGCCATCTCTACATTTTGTGATGTATAGATGCTGTTATAGTTTGCTTGAAGTGCAGAAGCGAATACTTCTTTGTCTTCAACAGCAAGAAGTTCAGCCAGTGTGTCAACAGACTCACCGTGACCTACTGCGATCTCTTTTGCAAGTTGGTCCATATTAGATGCAACGAACTCTTCAGCACGCTCATTCATAACGAACTTAGTCTTTTTACATCCAGATGTACCTGAAGTAATACCAAACGTTTGGTTACCAGAAGTTCCATTTGTTGTTGCTTGTAGAGCAAGTAGAACTGCTGAACTGTCATCTTTAATGATCATTGAACCAAGACCACAACCAGTTTGGCTGTTAACACCAGCGATTGCAGCTGAACTTAGTGCTGCAACTGCAGCGATACTTACGATTAGTTTTTTCATTCATTTCTCCGTACAATTAAGATAGGGTCAGTTTAAAGTGTTTAAGCTTAAAGCTAGCTAATTAGAAGTCAAGTTCTCACAAAAATCTGACATTATTACCTCTTCTAATCAACAACATACACTAACCTTATCAAACAAAATCTAAGTAAAGCAATACTCTTTTTCAATATCCTCATGCAGATATTGTAAAAACTCACTGCGAGGTATCTCACGTGCACCAAGACTTTTTAAATGTGATGACGAGATCTGGCAGTCTATGAGCCTGCATCCGTCTGCTTTAAGTTTTTCTATAAGCGTGGCAAAGGCCACTTTCGATGCGTCACTGACTTTTGCAAACATGGACTCGCCAAAAAACATCTTACCGATCATAACTCCGTAAAGTCCTCCGACAAGTTCTCCTTCCTGCCAAGCTTCTACACTATGTGCATAACCCATTTCATGTAAGCTTGAGTATGCCTGTATAATCTCGGGAATGATCCATGAACCATGTTGACCATCTCTGGCAATGCTTCCGCACGCTCTCATGACTTCTGTAAATGCGGTATCATATCTGACTTCAAAATGCTTCATCCGCTTTTTAAGGGATTTTCGGAGTTTAAATTCATCAATAAAGAGGACGGATCGCGGATCAGGAGACCACCAAAGTATAGGATCATCTATATTGTACCAGGGAAAGATTCCACTTCTGTAAGCAAGAAGGAGGCGCTGTGGGCGTAGATCACCTCCATATGCCAAGAGACCGTCAGAGGTAGCTGTCTCTACATCGGGAAAGGAAAGTTCAGTTCCGATATAAGGTATTTGGATCAAGCCGGTGTTGTCTCCTTTAAGACGATTTCACCTTTTTCAATATCCACTTCTATCTCACCTTTCAGCCCGTCAAAAAGAAGTCTGTCTGTCAACGGGTTCTTGAGCTCATCTTGGATCAGTCTGTTCAACGGTCGAGCACCCATCTCTTTGTCATAACCTTTCTCGGCAAAATATCGTTTCGCTTTTTGTGTCAATACAATCGATATTTTTTTGGCTTTAAGCTGTTCATTGAGTTCTGCGACAAACTTGTCAACAACCCCTTCGACGACTTCAAGGCTTAATGGTGAGAACTCGATAACAGCATCTAGACGGTTTCTAAACTCCGGTGTAAAGAAGTCTTTTAAGGCCTCGTTACGTGACAGATCTGCATCAGAGTTGAAGCCCATAACCGCCCGTGATGTGGCACCAACGTTTGATGTCATGATCAGAACGACATTTTTAAACCCTGCTGTGTATCCGTTGTTGTCCGTTAAGGAAGCATGATCCATCACCTGAAGCAGTATATTGATCAGATCCGGATGTGCTTTTTCAATCTCATCCAGTAGCAGAATCATATACGGGTGTTTACGTGCCGCCTCAGTCAGCAGCCCACCTTGCTCATAGCCCACATATCCCGGAGGTGCTCCTACCAGGCGGCTTAAAGCATGTTTCTCCATATACTCACTCATATCAAAGCGTTCAAAATGTACCCCGAGGATCTCTGCCAGACTTTTTGCCAGTTCTGTTTTACCCACACCCGTAGGTCCTGCAAAAAGGAATGAAGCGATTGGACGATCCGGTGGATTAAGACCGGCACGCGAACGTTTGATCGCTTGTGAAACCAGTTCGACAGCTCTATCCTGTCCGATAACTTTTGCTTTGATATCAGCTTCAAGCGTCTTGAGCTTCTCAGTATCGTCATCACTGATACGTGAACTCGGTACGCCTGTCATCTTTGAAATAATATTTTCAATATCATGCGGCGTTACCGTCGAGCGTTTTTTCTTTTGCAGATGAAAAGATGCGCCGGCTTCATCTATCAGATCAATTGCAACATCCGGCAGGAATCTGTCTGATATAAACTTCTTGGAAAGTTCAACAGCAGAACGCAGTGACTTCTCTGTATATTTGACCTTATGATGCTCTTCATATTTTGGTTTAAGCCCTTTTAGGATTAAGAATGAATCATCCATTGATGGCTCGTCGATATCGATCTTGGCAAAACGGCGTGAGAGTGCTCTGTCCTTTTCAAATACGTTTCTGTACTCGGCATAGGTCGTCGCACCCATACATTTCAGTGCGCCTGAGGCCAATGCAGGTTTGAGTTGGTTCGAGGCATCCATACTGCCGCCGTTTACGGCACCGGCACCGATAAGTGTGTGTATCTCATCGATAAACAAGATGGCATTGGGATGCGTTTTGATCTCATCCATCACACCCTTGAGACGTTTTTCAAAGTCCCCTCTGTACTTTGTTCCCGCAAGCATCGCTCCCAGGTCAAGGGCAAACAGAGAGGAGTTTTTCAACATCTCCGGCACATCTTGGTCTACAATTCGCAATGCCAGACCTTCGGCTATCGCTGTTTTTCCCACACCCGGCTCACCGACAAAAAGAGGATTATTCTTCTTACGTCTACACAAGGTCTGTACAACACGCTCAATCTCTTTGGTACGCCCGATAACCGGATCGATCTTGCCTGCTCTTGCTTGAGCAAGAAGGTCTACGGCATACTTGGCTAAAAAGCTCTCTTCCGATTCACCATTTTCATTCTCTACATCCTGATGAGAGATCACTTCGAGAATATCGACACGAGAAATATCTTGCTGCTCAAGAAGAACAGCGGCATATGAATGTTTCTCTTCAAACAGTGCCGCAAGCAAATCACCGACACTCGCATTCTCTTTTTGTGCTGATTGGATATGTCTGATCATCTGATCGATCATACGCGAAAGAGCCACTGTCTCAAAAGGTTCTTGTTCTATCTCCTCAGGAAGAGGTTCCATATTCTGCGTTAAATACTTCGCTACGCCTTCACGCAGAGCATGAACATCTCCTCCACACTCTTTTATGATACGTACACCTTCATCTGAACCAAGCAGCGCAAAAAAGACGTGCTCGATTGTCAAATATTCATGACGTTGATCCTTTGCATAGGTCAAAGCTTTTTGAAAAACAGAATTAAGTTCACTACTAATCATTACTCTTCCTCCATAATCGCTTTAAGCGGAAAGCCCTGTTCTCTTGCGATCTTTGTCACTTGCGCGACCTTTGTCTCGGCGATTTCGTAAGAATACACACCGCACAACCCCCGATTATTCTTATGCACTTCCAACATAATCTTTTCAGATTCTACATATGATTTATGAAAGATGGTCATCAAGATATCAATCACAAAGTCCATAGATGAGTAATCGTCATTTAACAAAAGTACTTTATAACGTTCAGGTTCACGCAGAGCCAGTTCATCATCAAATTCTAATGATTTTTCAGTCGCCAAAGAGGGACTCCTTCGTCTAAAACATGTTAAGTTTTTTTAAATTTATTGTTCTGTAATTTATCGAGTCTTGGATGTAGATTTGCTTAAACTAAAAGATTAATCACTGAGCAGGGAATTTTTGTTCAGACTTTATCAGGCATTTGCCTGAATAAAGTCTTGAATAATGTCTTGCGGGTTTTCCAGTCCGATTGAGATACGGATAAGGCCAGGAGTAATACCTAAAAGTGCCTTTTCATCATCATTGAAATCACTGTATATCGTCGATGCCATATGTAGAGCCAATGTTCGGCTGTCACCGATATTTGCCGTGATAGTCGGCAGCGTTGTCCTGTCCAGAAAGGCAAAAGCTTTCTCTTTTGAACCCATATCGATCGTTAAGAGTGTCCCGCAGCCAAGAGCGAAATCACGCTTATAGCGTTCATGATGAGGGTGTTTACTCAGGCAGGGATGATTGATGTCAAACCCTGCTTCATCCAAAGCTTTCGCAACCGTCTCCACACTGCTGACCACTCTGTCCATTCGAAGTGGTAAGGTCTCCATACCCAGCATAGTCAGATATGATGAAAATGCAGCTGCACTCATACCAAAATCACGCATCGCACGCTTCTTGGCATTAGGAATAAGTGCCATTGCGCCCATCTTGTTGATAAACTTATGGATATCCTTGTAGCGCTCAGTCTTGAACTTGTCTTCGCCCTCGACATCAATAGCACGGAAGACTGCTGCACCGCCAAGGACAGATGCATTACCCGAAATGATCTTCGTCGTAGAATACACTGCTATATCCGCACCGAGTTCAAGCGGTTTGACACTCATCGGTGTGATTGTATTATCCACCATTAAAACAATACCGTGTTTTGTGGCGATACCGGCCAATGCCTTGATATCAGGAAGACGCATATTCGGGTTTCCGACAGACTCTAAAAAGATGATTTTTGTCTTTGGTGTTATTGCCGCTTCTATCGCTGCAAACTCATCCACATCAAAAAACGTGGTTGACACCCCAAAACGAGAAAGTGTTTCGGTGAAAAGCGCATATGTCCCACCAAAAAGACCGCCGACACTGATGATCTCATCACCGGCAGAGACGATCGACATGACAGCCAGTGTCGTTGCCCCCAT
The DNA here is from genome assembly GCA_041546465.1 of Sulfurimonadaceae bacterium. GTDB lineage: Bacteria > Campylobacterota > Campylobacteria > Campylobacterales > Sulfurimonadaceae. Next base: position 12,942 of record JBFEWG010000024.1, on the reverse strand, counting down.
CCCCGAACTTGTACAGATAGCACCGATACCGCCATCCATCTTTGCAAGGATATTTTCGAGTTTCGCTGTTGTCGGGTTGCCGACACGCGCATAGAGTGGTTTTTTTACAGAACCGTCAAAGATCCCTTCTCCCGTCGCACTATCCCCATATCCAAATGATGCGGACTGTGTGATAGCGGGTGAAACCGCCCCCTCTTTTGAACCGATCTCCTGTACAAAGTACGTTGAATAATCTTCAAATCTTTCCATAATTTTCTTTTTTCCATTCTAAGGTTATAATGGCGCAATTATATCCAAAAGAATAACTATGAGTAAACGTATCTTTATCACTGCTACCAATACCGATATAGGTAAGACCTATGCCACCTCTCTACTGCTTAAAGAGTTCGCATCACAGGGTTACAGAGTCGGTGTCTTCAAGCCAATAGAGACAGGTGTCGATAATGAGCCGCTTGACGGTAAAAAACTTTTTGACCTGGCCAAGAGTCTTAATCCGGAACTCTCTGCTTTAGGGCTTGATACCATTGTCCCCTATCAATATAAACTTCCTGCTGCTCCCTATGTTGCCAAGAAAGGGCAGCAGATCGACATAGCTCGATTAACAAAAAAACTTGAAGAGATCGAGAAGTATGCTGATGTTGTACTCATTGAAGGTGCAGGCGGATTGCTTGTTCCCGTTGAAGAGGATCTTTTCATGGTCGATTTCATCTCTATTTTCAAGACTTCCGTCCTACTTGTCTGTCCAAGCCGCTTAGGCTCTATCAATGATACACTTCTTAGCCGTCATCTGCTTGAAAGCAAATCAATACCCTATATATGGGCTATCAATCTGTATGCAGATAAAGAAAGTTTTGATGAGATCACGGCACCTTTTTACAAAAAAAACTTTTTGAGCTTGCAAAACGATATCAAAGAGATCGCAAATAAGCTATAATTCCAAGAACTAAGGAGTATCGATGCAGCATCTGATCAAAACAGACGACTTTACACTTGAAGAGATCCAAGAACTTTATGCTGATGCCGCACGCTTTAAAGAAGGGCATATTGTCCCCCTTTTACAAAATAAAATCATCATCACACTCTTTTTCGAAAACTCGACACGCACACGCTCCTCTTTTGAGATTGCGGCAAAACGTTTAGGTGCACAGATGGTGCACCTAGACGTAGCCAAGAGCTCGACAAAAAAAGGGGAAACACTTACGGATACAGCGATGAACCTTGATGCGATGGGACCTAATGCCATCATTGTCCGTCATGCCAACTCCGGTGTTCCCAAGATCCTCTCGGAACACACTAAAGCCTCGATTATCAATGCTGGTGACGGAGCACATGCCCACCCTACACAGGCACTGCTTGACCTCTTTACTATGAAAGAACATTTTGGAGATGTCAAAGGCAAAAAGATCGCGATTGTCGGCGATATCAAAAATTCAAGAGTTGCCAACAGTAATATCGAGCTGCTTCAGCGGGCTGGCATGGAAATCGTCCTGGTCACTCCACCTCACTTCCTCCCGAAGACAACCCTTCCTCATACCCATGACTTGCACGAGATCATAGACGATGTCGATGTAATCATGAGCCTGAGAACACAGACAGAGCGGCATGAACATCCGACATATGCTTCCTTAAAAGATTATGCCAGTGACTTTTGTATCACCAAGGAGCTGGTCGGAGACAGAGACATCATCCTCTTGCATCCGGGACCGGTACATAGAAATATCGACATCGACGATGCCATGCTGTCTGATGAAAGGTGTAAAGTCCTTCAACAAGTTGAAAACGGTGTCTTTGTCCGCATGGCAGTCCTGAAGAAACTTACACTGGGATAATGAAACGTCTTAGCTCTCTTGCTGCAAGCAGAACTCCTTTTCTTTTTTATACCAACTTCAACGCGACAGAGACCCATGTCTATACACTCGATGAACTAAAAGATGCTGACATCGAATTTGTCATGGAAACTGACAGGTATAAACAACATCATCACCGGCTTAAGAGCTATCCTCAAGACTTTGCAAACTACAAAAAAGGCTTTGATACAATCATCGAAAAGATCAAATCAGGCGAGACCTATCTTCTAAACTATACCTGTAAGACACCGATAGAGACCCCTTTATCTTTTAAAGAGATCTTTAAAGTGGCCAACGCCCCTTTCAAACTTCGAGTCCAGGACAAGTTCGTCTGTTTCTCACCCGAGCGTTTTGTCCAGATAAAAGACAACCACATCTATACGTTTCCGATGAAAGGAACTATTGACGCCTCTATCGACAATGCCCAGGCCAAGATCCTTGCCAATGCCAAAGAGATGGCTGAACATATCATGGTAGTCGACCTGCTTCGCAACGATCTATCGATGGTATCCAAACAGGTTAAAGTCAACCGTTTTCGCTACATTGACAAGATAAAGGCAGGTGACAGAGAACTTCTACAGGTCAGTTCAGAGATACAGGGAACACTTGAACCGGACTGGCATAAGAGCTTAGGCGATATCATCGCGACCCTTCTTCCAGCAGGCAGTATCAGCGGTACCCCAAAGAAAAAGACACTTGATATCATCAAGAGTGTCGAAGAGTATGAACGCGGATACTTCAGCGGAGTCTTCGGCTATTTTGACGGAGAACAGTTTGATTCTGCTGTCATGATCCGTTTCATAGAAAAGAGTGAACAAGGACTGGTCTATAAAAGCGGGGGTGGCATTACCTTGGAAAGCATTGCTGAATCCGAATATCAAGAGATGCAGGATAAGATATACATCCCTTAGACACCCTATTTAATCTCGCCGTCATACAGCAGACACTTTAATAAATCAGTTTAAACCAATATTAACTATATGAACACTAAGATATGACTATAAACTATAAATTTTGGTGATACAATGAACTCAGATCTGGTCCTGGCATCCGGTACTATTCTTTTTCTACTCATATTTATTCCCTTCATGATCCATATGACACATCGCTTAGGCCGTAAGAAAAGTGAAGGTTCTGCCAAAAATGAAGTTTATGAAAGTGGTATTCGACTTACTGTAAAAGACAGCTTTGAGCGCTTTAATATCAAATATTATCTTGTTGCCATCATCTTTATCCTCTTTGATGTAGAGACCCTCTTTATGTTTCCCTGGGCAGTCAATGTACGTGAACTCGGTCTTTTCGGTCTCATCGAGATGTTCACCTTTATGGGACTGCTCCTTGCCGGCCTTGTCTATATCTACAAGAAGGGAGCGCTCAAATGGGAGTAGAGCTTTTAGGCGATACCGTTATCACTACCCGTGTGGATGATGTTATCAACTGGGCGCGCGAGTCCTCATTATGGCCATTTGTCTTTGGTACGGCCTGCTGTGCTATCGAATTCATGAGTACGGCTTCAAGCAAACATGATATCTCAAGGTTCGGTGCCGAGGTCGTACGTTTTTCACCCCGGCAAGCAGACCTTCTGATCGTTGCAGGTACCATCTCCTACAAACAGGCTCCTATTCTTAAGCAGATTTACGATCAGATGCCTGAGCCGAAATGGGTAGTCTCCATGGGGGCCTGTGCCTGTTCAGGAGGGTTTTACGACAACTACACTACCCTCCAGGGAATTGATGAGATCATCCCTGTGGATGTCTATGTCGCCGGATGCCCGCCACGTCCCGAATCTGTCCTGGATGCTATCATGATGGTACAAAAAGAGCTTAAGAACGATTCCCTCTCCCATGAGAGAAAAAAAGAGTTCTCCGGAAAGCTTGATCATGCTTAATACCCTTCGCAAAACCTATCCCGATGCTGAATACATCGAGAAATCACATATGATTATCCTGGATGAAGCCGAGATATTCAATGGCGTAAAGTTGGCCTATGAATCAGGTGGCAACATGCTTTTGGATATCACTGTCATCGATTACCTGGATCATCCTATCAGCCCCTCTTCACGCTTTGCAATTGTCTATATTATCCGTAGTCAGGACTTCAAGGAATCTCTTCTTCTTAAAGCCTATCTCCGTGAAGAAAAATGCTTAAGTGTCACGTCCATCTACAAGTCCGCCGACTGGCTGGAGCGTGAATGTTATGACCAGTACGGCATCATCTTTGATAAGCATCCCAACCTGCAACGTATTTTAAACCACTGGCAGTTTGAGGGTCATCCGCTCAGACGCGATTATCCCACGACCAAAGGACAGCTCTGTACAGATGCCCAGGACTTGATGCCGCAGATGAATCAAAGGCTCTTTGAGAAAGGACTGATATCCAAGCAGGATGATGGCGCATTTTCAGACTGCTCCAAAGACCTGATGTTTATCAATATCGGTCCTTCACATCCCGCTACGCACGGTACGATCCGTAACTTCTCCGCCATGGACGGGGAGACCATCATTGCCAATGTCTCTGAGGTTGGCTATCTGCACAGGGGGTTTGAGAAGAGCTGTGAAAACCATACCTACAACCAGATCATTCCCTATACGGACCGACTCGACTACTGTTCGGCTACAACCAATAATATAGCTTTTGCCAAGACCGTTGAAGAGATGCTTGGTATCACCCTGCCTGAGAGAGCCATTACAATACGTGTACTTCTTATGGAGCTTTCACGTATCATCAATCATCTTGTCTGTCTTGCCGCCCAACTTGTCGATATGGGAGCACTGACGAACTACTGGTATCTCTATAATCCCCGGGAATCGGCCTATACCTTCTTCTCCAAACTTACCGGTGCACGACTCACCAACTCATACATGCGTATCGGAGGAATGAGCTATGACCTCTATGACGGCTATGAGAATGACCTGCGTATCATCATGAAGGAAATCGAAGAAGGTGTTGGTGACGCATTAAGTCTGGTTGAACATAACAGGATCTTTCATGATCGAACTCAAGATATCTGTCCTGTCTCGGCAAACGAGGCACTTGAACTTGGATTGTGTGGACCTAACCTGCGGGCCTCGGGTGTGAGTTTTGACATGCGTGTAAACACACCCTATTACTACTATGACCAACTTGATTTTGACGTGGCTATAGGTTCGGTCGGTGATATCTATGACAGGGTGATGGTACGTTTCGAAGAGATCAAACAGAGTCTTCGTATCATGAAACAGCTGCTCGGCAATATTCCCGACGGTCCGATCTGCGTTGATAATCCTGCCATCACTCTTCCAAAAAAAGAGAATGTCTACGGCAGTATTGAAGGAGCGATGAACCAGTTCAAATTGATCTATGAAGGAGTCAAAGTGCCGTCACAGGAGTTTTACAGTTCTATTGAGGCCACCAATGGCGAACTCGGATTCTTCATTGTTTCCAACGGAAGCGGATATCCTCACAAGGTCAAGGTAAAAGCCCCTAGCTTTACAGCAATGAGCGCCTATACCTCAATGATCGAAGGAAGTATGCTCTCAGATGCCATATTGAACCTTGGAAGTATCAATATCATTGCCGGGGAGATGGACCGATGAGCTTTCTCTTTAACGAAGAGCATGAATCAAAGTTCCAAAATCTTCTGCCACGCTATCCCCAAAAGAAGTCTCTCGTCCTTCCGGCATTATGGATGATACAGTACCAGGAAGGGCATATCTCACATGAAGCGATGGCATACCTGGCAGAGAGACTCGATGTCCCACAAGCTCACCTCTATGGTGTGGCTACCTTTTATACGATGTTCACTCTCGAACCGATTGCCAAGTACCATATCCAAGTCTGCAAGACCCTTTCCTGTGAGCTTTGCGGAAAAGCAGATATCCTCAAGTCTATCGAAGAGGAACTGGACATCAAAGTGGGTGAAAGCACAGAGCTATTTAAACTCAGCGAAGTCGAGTGCCTGGGTGCCTGCGGTGGTGCACCTATGCTCAGTATGAATGAAGAGTACCATGAAAACCTCACTCCCGAATCGACAAAAGCACTGCTTCGAAGGTTATCCTCATGATCACAAGAATCGTCAGCGAGAGATTTGATATCGAGAACTCTCATACACTTGCCGTTGCCAAGCAGTATGGTGCCTATGAAAGTCTCGATGACGCCTTTAAGAAACCTGCCTATGCCATAGAGAGTGAGATCGACAAAAGCGGACTGCGCGGTAAAGGGGGTGGTGGTGCTCCTGCCGCGGCCAAATGGTGCCTGGTCTCACATGAAGAAGAGATATCCTACCTTGTCGTCAATGCGGATGAGAGCGAACCCGGTACCTTTAAGGACAGACAGATTCTTGAACATGATCCGCATCTTCTTATCGAAGGTATTATCCTAACATGTTACGCTATCGGTGCGCATGACGCTTATATCTATATCCGTGGTGAGTACAAGTTTTTCGCTGAACGCTTGAACGAGGCTATCGATGAAGCATACCGGGAGGGACTGCTAGGTAAAAAAACAAAAGGTTTTGACTACCGTATGGACATCACTGTACATCGTGGTGCAGGTGCCTATATCTGTGGTGAAAAGTCCGCTCTTATCGAATCCCTGGAAGGAAACCGCGGCCATCCGAGACTTAAGCCGCATGTTCCATCTCCTGAATACTTTTTTGGTAATCCCACACTGGTAAATAATGTCGAAACTATCGCAACTGTGCCATTCATCGTGAAAAACGGGGCTTCAGCCTACCGTGCTTACGGTACAGAAAAAAGCCCCGGCACACTGCTTTTTGGTCTCAGCGGTCATATCAATAACCCCGGTATCTATGAGATGGCTTTTGGTGAGTCCATGCAGGAATTTATTGATAAAATCGGCGGTGGGGTCAAACATGGTAAGAAGCTCAAAGCCGTTATACCTGGAGGTGCGTCAACACCTGTGCTCTCGGCTAAAGAGGTCAAAGAAGCGAAGCTCGATTATGAGTCAATGCGTTCCATCGGTTCAGCACTGGGTACGGGGGGTATGATCATCATGGATGAGGACACCTGTATGGTCTCTGCTTTGAAAAACCTTTTAAGTTTTTACCATCATGAGTCCTGCGGTCAGTGTACCCCCTGTAGAGAGGGGACGGCCTGGGTAGACGGTATCATCGAAAATATGCTTGCCAAGAGAGCCAAAGAAGATGACATCGAACTTCTCAGTGATATTGCCAAGACTATGAATGGAAAGACCATCTGTGTTTTTGCTCCCGCTGTAGCTATGGTCATCGAAGGCTTTATCGTACATTTCAGGGAAGAGTTTGAGGCCTATATTGAACAAAGCAAAGAGGCCACGCATGCCTGATATGGTCAGTTTTATCGTCGATGGCCAAAAGCTTCAGGCACAAGAAGGCGAACTTTTGCTTCCCGTACTCCTGCGACACGGTATTTCTGTACCGCATTTTTGCTATCATGATGCTCTGGGCCCTGATGGAAATTGCCGTATGTGTATGGTCGGGATCGAAGGGCAGAAACGTCCTCAGATCGCTTGTGACACTCCTGTCAAAAAAGACATGGTCGTCTATACCAAGGATGAGAACATCAACAAGGTCAAACGCTCCATCCTTGAACTTGAACTTCTTTCCCATCCGGTAGACTGTCCGATCTGTGACCAGGCAGGCGAGTGCAAACTTCAAGACTATTACATGGAATTTGGTCTTAACGAGTCGCGCCGTCCTAAAGAGGAGAAGAAACTCAAAGAGAAAAAGCTCGATATCGGAAAAAATATCATTCTCGATCAGGAACGATGTGTCCTGTGTGCACGTTGTACGCGGTTTACGCAGGAGATCACCAAGAGCAATGAACTAGCCATCATCGGACGGGGAAATGACGCCCGGGTGTCTACCCTACCCGGCCAAAAGATGCAGACACCCTATGCCATGAACATCATCGATCTCTGTCCCGTCGGCGCGTTGACATCTAAAGACTTCCGTTTCCGTCAAAGGGTCTGGTTCATGCACTCAAGCAAAGGAATCTGCCATGGTTGTGCCAAGGGCTGCAACATATACATCGATCATAATCAGGAAAAATACAAATCCGACACTATCTACCGGTTTCGTCCCCGTATCAACACCCAGGTGAACAGCCATTTTATCTGTGATGAGGGAAGACTCTCCTATAAGGAAGAGAACGGTGAACGTCTTGATGATTATATCTATCACCAGCGCTCTATTGAAGAAGATGTCGCACTTTCCTACCTGCTGCGCTATCTTCATGATGAGAAACCGCTTCTACTTGTCTCCCCTTCACTCTCAACCGAAGAACTCTATGCTGTTCAGAACCTGGCCAAACGTTTTGAACTTGAACTTAACGCCTACCATGAACCCTATATCGATCTTGATTTTGGTGATGACTGGCTGCGTTCAAATGATAGGGCCGCAAACCTTGCAGCCGTAAAAAAGCTAGGTATCGAAACCACAAAAGAAGCACTCATCAATGCACTGAACAGAACCCATGTCATTATCAACTTTCAGCACAAGGCCTTTTGTGAAGAGAGACCCGAGATCATGGAAATGATGCTGCACAAGACACAGATACACCTCGTATCTCACCGTTTCAAGAACTGTAAAAGCCATGAACTGCTTATCCCCGTCTCTTCTTACAGTGAACAGGATGGTACGCTTATCAATGAAGATGGGATCATGCAGAGGTTTGAGGCCGGTTTATGCAATGAAAGAAAGAGCATTCTTGAGATCCTGTATCAAATCAATATGACAGCACGGACACCCAAAGAGGCCTGGGAGGAGAAACTTGGTGAACTCTTTGGTTTCTCTTATGACGATATCCCTCCAGAAGGGAGAAGAGTCTGATGCACACCTTTATGATATTTTTCCCTATTCTACTGACCCTGCTTTTCTCTCTTGCTGCCATTCCTATGCTGGTATGGCTGGAAAGACGTGTGGCAGCATTGATTCAAAACCGCTTAGGTCCCAATCGTTGTAATATCAAAGGTATACATGCAGGCGGTCTTATCCAGCCTATTGCCGATATGCTCAAACTTCTCTTTAAAGAGGAGTTCTATCCCAAACATATCAAGAATACCTTCTATTATATTCTGGCCCCGTCCATCGTCTTTGGGGCCTCGTTCTTGTGCTTTATGGTCATTCCCTATGCGGACAATATCACTTTGAATGATTACACGTACCATATTCAGGCACTGCCTATAGAGCTTGGTGTCTTATGGATCATTGCCTTTGCCAGCCTTGGGGTATACGGGATCATCATCGCCGGCTGGTCGAGCCACAACAAGTACTCGATTCTCGGAGCCCTGCGGGCATCGTCACAGATGATCTCCTATGAGATTGCCATGGGTCTTTCCATCGTTTCCATGCTGATCACCTACGAAAGCATCTCCTTGAATGAGATGGTCCGACAGCAGGGAGAACTTCTCTTTGGCTTCATCCCGGCATGGGGCGTTATCATGCAACCACTTGCCGCAGTCATCTTTATCGTCACGGCTTTTGCCGAGACTAACAGGGCACCTTTTGACGCCGCCGAAGGAGAGAGCGAGATTGTTGCAGGCTATCACACCGAATACTCTGCTATGAAGTTTGCACTTTTCTTTATGGGAGAGTATATTGCGATGAGCGCTTCCAGCGCATTGATCATCACTATGTTTTTTGGCGGCTATCAGATCCCATGGCTTAATACACAGAGCATGAATGAGCATATCAATATTGTCCTATCCACACTTAGTATCATGATTCCGCTCATGGCTTTTGGGTTTATACGATGGATGCAGCGTAACAACAGTTGTACTCCTGCACACCGAAGAGAGACAAAATATGCGACCTTTATTATCATATTCCTCGTTATCTCTCTTGAAGCGCTCATCTTTTATCTACTCTCTTCGGGGCTTGATACACAACAGAGTTCAGTAGCGGTTATGCTGCTTCAGATCTTGAGCTTCACCCTTAAACTCCTTGTCATGAACTTTGTCTTTGTATGGGTTCGATGGACCTTTCCACGCTTCAGGTATGATCAGACACAGCACCTTGGCTGGAAAATACTGCTGCCTCTGGCCCTGTTGAACATCTTTATCTCGGCCATAGTCGTCGTTGCAGGAGTCTGATATGGGTATTAAAGTCGTTCCCCGTCACGGAAATTCATTCAAAGAAAAGACATATCTATGGTCGGTGTTTACTGGGATGAAACTTACACTGAAACATTTCAGGGCAAACCTAAATGATACGACCTGTATACCGACCTGTCAATACCCGGAAGACCAGCCTGAAGATATCACCCAACGCTATCGTGGACTACACAGACTCACCAAACGCGATGATGAGACCGTACGTTGTGTCGCCTGTTTTATGTGTGCTACCGCCTGCCCTGCAAATTGTATTTTTATCGAGGCAGAGGAACGTCTTGACGGTATCGATGAGAAACAGCCTGCCAGATTTGATATCGACCTTTTGGAATGTGTCTTTTGCGGATACTGCGTCGAGGCCTGCCCCTGTGATGCGATTCGCATGGATACCGGGATCTTCTCCATTGTGGCCAAGAGTCGTGAAGACTTTGTCATCGACAAAGAGAGGCTTTTAAAAAACCGCGGTGCCTTTGGAAAGGAGAATAGCCTTGCTCAGTAGTCTAATCTTTTTAGTATTGGCCTTTATCACATTGGCCAGTGCCATCGGAATGATCACCTTTCGCCAGCCCATCAACTCTGCCTTGAGCCTAATCGTGACACTCTTAAGCATTGCCGGTCTTTTCGCCCTTCTTGGCAGCAGTTTCCTCTTCCTGGTACAGATCATCATCTATGCAGGTGCCGTTGTCGCACTCTTTTTGTTTATTATCATGTTTTTAAACATCAAGGAGGAAAACCTGCCTGATGAGCCCCATAAAGGACGCTGGACACTTGCCATCACTTTGCTTGTCTCCCCCTTTACAATCTATCTTATCACGACAGTCAACAACATGAGCTTTAAAACCTTGCAGCTTCGTGATTTCGGCTCCATCAAAGAGGTGGGTATGCAACTGTACACAAAATGGATCTTCCCCTTTGAGATGATATCCATACTTCTTCTTATTGCACTCATAGGTGTTGTGATCCTGGCTAAAAAGGAGAAAGTGCATGATTGATATCGGTCATTTTATCATCCTCTCCATACTCCTTTTTTCAATCGGTATCATCGGAGTTATCAGCCGAAGGAATATATTTGTGATGTATATGTCCGTCGAGTTGATGCTCAATGCCGTGAACCTCATCCTCGTCGCACTATCGCACCATTTTGAAGATTTAAATGCCCAGATTATGGCAATCATGATCATCGCGATAGCCGCGGCAGAAGCTTCTATCTTTTTAGCACTCTTCGTCATGCTGTTTAAGAATGCACGAAGTCTTGACGCCAACTTTTTTGATCTTTTAAGACAGGAGAAACATCATGATTGAGTCTTCACAACTCGCTTGGGTCATCTCTCCGGTCATCTTCTCTTCTGTCTCTCTTATGATTCTAAGCCTGTACAGTAAATACGATGATGATATCGCAAAAGCCATCTATCCGCTGCTGGGTATCGGCGGGCCGCTGATTAGCCTTTTCTTCTCCATCTCGCTTATCTTTACCCTTATCAGTGACGATACTGTCTTGCACTACAAGGCTTTCACATGGCTCGATATCGAAGGACTAGTCATAGAAGCCTCCTTGATGCTTGATCCACTCAGTGCAGCGATGCTTGCTTTTGTCAGCTTTGTCGGTTTCATCATACACCTTTATGCCCATGCCTATATGAACGAAGATCCTTCCTATCCGCGCTTCTTCTCCTGGTTCAATCTCTTTATGGCATCGATGTTCTTACTGATACTCGCTGAGAACCCCTTCATGCTCTTTATCGGCTGGGAAGGAGTAGGACTCTGTTCCTATCTGCTTATCAGCTACTATTTTGAGGATGAAGAGAATGTCAGAGCAGGTAACAAGGCTTTTATACTAAACCGTATCGGCGACTTCGGTTTTATCTCCGGTCTCTCCCTTCTTGCCATCTATCTCGGAGGAAGCGGATTTAATTTCAACTCGCTAGAAGCCAATATCCACCTTCTTCCCTCTTCAGTGGTGGGTCTCATTGCTCTTTTGCTCTTCATCGGAGCAATGGGAAAATCAGCACAGGTTCCTCTTTATGTCTGGCTGCCTGATGCCATGGCAGGCCCTACACCGGTATCTGCTCTGATTCATGCGGCAACGATGGTCACAGCCGGGGTCTATATGGTTGCCAGATTCCACTTCATGTATTCAATGAGTGAAGATGTCGGACTCTTCATTGCCTATATCGGTGCTTTCTCTGCCCTGCTTGCAGCTTTGATCGCTTTGCGTCAAGATGACATCAAAAAGATACTGGCCTACTCCACGATGTCACAATTGGGCTACATGTTTATGGCTGTTGGATTGGGAGCATACTCCTATGGTATCTTTCATGTCTTTACCCATGCCTTTTTCAAAGCCCTGCTCTTTATGGGGGCAGGCGCTATCATCCTCGCCTTGCATCATGAACAAAACATCAAAAAGATGGGTGCATTAAGATCCAAAATGCCTTTTCTCTTTGCAATGATGCTCATTGCGACCCTGGCCATCTCGGGTATCCCGCCTTTTAGCGGTTTCTTCTCTAAAGATGCGATCTTGAACCATCTGTACGCAAGCGGACATTTTGATATCTTTGCTGTGGCTCTTATCACAGCGGCATTGACAAGCTACTATATGTTTAGACTCCTCTTTATCGTCTTTATTGCACCTTCTGCACATGAACATCAACTGCTTCCACAAAGTAGGCTCATATCCTTGACACTTTTTATACTGGCCCTGGGTGCCCTTTTTACAGGTTTTATCAATCTCCCGCCTTTCTTTGGAGGAGGTGAACACTACTCTATCTGGCTCAACCTTCCGGATATGCGTTTTCCGCTTTCGCATACTGATGAGATTGTCCTACTACTGCTTAACCTCTCTTTTGCTCTAATAGGTATTATCATGGCTTACCTACATTATAAAAAGAGTTCAGATGAACCTTCCTTGGGAAGTATTGGCGTGTGGATCAAAAACAAGTTCTATGTTGATGAGATCTATCACATCATTGTTGTCAGGACAATCGGGTATCTTAGTCATCTGGCCGTT
>JBFEWG010000079.1:0-9443 GCA_041546465.1 Sulfurimonadaceae bacterium | reverse complement strand
GCTTACCTACATTATAAAAAGAGTTCAGATGAACCTTCCTTGGGAAGTATTGGCGTGTGGATCAAAAACAAGTTCTATGTTGATGAGATCTATCACATCATTGTTGTCAGGACAATCGGGTATCTTAGTCATCTGGCCGTTTTTATCGATGAACGTCTAATCGACCGCTTTATCCATATGCTCAGTTTCTCTTATCAAAGACTCTCATACTATAGTGACAATGTCCAAAATGGAAATATTCGCTACTATGCCCTGTATATGAGCATCGGTATTGTCTCTATCTTTATCTATCTGGGAGTTCAAGGCTAAGCATGGAAAACATACTCACACTGCTCATCTTCATTCCGATATTCTCCGCCGTTTTCCTTTACATTCTTCCTCTTAATGTCAAGATAATCAGGTATGCCAGCTTTACAGTGACCTTGATGACAACAGCATTAAGTATCTGGATGTACCTGCACTTCCAAGCCACACAAGGTCTTCAATTTGTCGAGTCCTATGATTGGATCAAGGCCTACGGAATCTCATATCATATCGGTATTGACGGAATATCCCTAATCATCGTCATGATGACAAACCTGGTCATGCCTCTTCTATACCTCTCTTTTTGGCACCTTGCCAGAAAGGGGTATTGGCTCAACCTGCTGATTGTCCATGGAGGAATCACCGGAGCCGCCCTATCCCTTGACCTTATCCTCTTCTATCTCTTTTGGGAGACCATGCTGCTTCCTATTTTCTTCCTCATCGGTCTCTTCGGACGTGAGAACAAGAACTTCATGAGCATGAAGTTCACACTGTATACTATCTTTGGCTCACTTCTGATGCTTGTCGCCATCTTGTACCTGGGGCATTCCAACTTCAAAGAATATCAGGTCTGGAGCTTTTCTATCAGTGATCTTCAGACACTCCATCTAGACAGACAAACGACTTTCCTTCTTTTTGCCGCCTTTATCTTTGCCTTCAGTATCAAGATCCCGCTCTTCCCTTTTCACACCTGGCTGCCACAGACCTATCGGACAGCACCTATCGGAGCGATCGTCGTAATGTCGGCTTTGATGGCAAAACTTGGCGTGTATGCAATCTGGCGGTTTGTCTTTACGCTTTTTGAGCCTATCGCTATCGAGAGTGCGGATTTCTTTATGTCTTTGGGACTCTTTGGAATGATATACTTCGGTTTTGCCGCTATCAAACAGAGCGAACTGAAAAAACTGTTTGCCTACTCTTCGGCCTCCCATCTATCTCTTGTCGTGATGGGAATCTTTGCATTTAACACCTATGCCCACCTCGGTGCCTTTTACATGATTGCTTCACATGCATTAAGCTCAGCTGCACTCTTCATGATGCTGGGCATGATCTACAAACGAACTCAAAACCTCGAGATTGACGCATTAGGTGGGATCGTTCATCAGGCACCTGTCTTTAGTGCCTTTTTTGCCTTTTTCGCACTGAGTATCGTCGGCATACCGTTGACAGGCGGTTTTGTCTCTGAGCTACTGCTCATAGTCGGTGCGTTCAAATCCAATATTATCTATGGGTTTATGGCTGCGACAACCCTTCTCATCGCAATTCTTTTTGTCTTTAATGTAATGCAAAAGATACTTTACGGCCAAAAACGTCTGGAGACATTTACCGAACTACGTACCTACGAACTTCTGTCACTGCTGCCTATGGCACTGTTAATCCTGGCAATGGGCGTTTTTCCTTCTCTCTTTATCAAAAAGATAAAACCGACAGCACAAGAACATATACATAAGGAAAAGATTCATGTTCAGCAGTAATATCACCATCTCTTTACTAATCATCGGTCTTGGGGCTGTATTTATGATGCTAACGGCAGCCTTTACACGCCTAAGTAACCTTGTACTCTCCTATATCACGATGGCAATTATCCTGCTTGCGATCTTCTTTCAGACAAGCTACCTTGGGGAACTTTTCAGCATGGACATCCATTCAGAGGTCTTCAACCATATGCTCCGTTTTGATAGTTTTTCCTCCTTGTTCAATATGCTCTTCCTTATCGGTGCCTTCTTGATGATCGCAACCGGACGTGCCTTCATGCAGGCGACAAAGTTCTTCATGCCCGAGACCTTCTCTCTGATCCTTTTTGCCCTTTTCTCCATGATGCTGCTTGCTATGGCCAATGAATTGATGACAGCCTTTATCACCTTGGAGTCAGCATCCATCGCGGTCTACATCCTTGTCGGACTCAACCGTTATAATATCAGAGCCGCTGAAGCCCTCTTCAAATATCTTCTTCTAGGCTCATTTTCCGGTGCATTCTTTCTTTTGGGTATTGCCTTCGTCTATGCACAGGTCGGCTCCACACAGCTCGATGAGATTAAAAGTTATATTGAATTGCATAACAACCATGAGATGGTCATTATAGGCGGTGTTCTGATGATGATCACGATCATGTTCAAGATCTCCGCTGTACCTTTTCAAGCATGGACACTTGATGTCTATGACGGTGCTTCTCTTCCCATCACTGCCTTTATGGCCGGGACCTTCAAAATTGCCACTTTTTCCATTGCACTGCGCCTCTTTTTAGTGGACTATCAAGCCTTGAACAGTACTTTTGAACCACTTCTGATAACAATAGCTATCATTACCATCATAGGAGGATCCCTTTTAAGCCTGGCCCAGCAGAATATCAAAAGAATGCTGGCGGCTTCTTCCATCGTCCATAGCGGATACTTGCTAATAGCCTTAGCATCGACGGGGACAGCAAGCAGCTCCGCCGCACCTGCGATAATATTTTACCTTGTCGCTTATTTCCTAGGTGCGGTGGGAGCCTTTGGTATACTCTCCTATATTCGCCAATGGGATACAGAGCGAACGACGTATGAAGAGTTAAAAGGATTTGCCCACCAGCACCCTCTTCTGGCAGCAATGATGTCTGTCTTTATGCTCTCTTTTGCCGGTTTTCCATCGACCATCGGTTTTTTAGGAAAGTTCTATATCTTTACTTCTGCCATAGAGGCTGGCTTGACATGGTTGGCCCTGCTGGGTATTATGGCTGCTTTCGTTTCCATCTACTACTACTTCAAAGTTATTGCCGTGATGTACTTCTACCCTCAAAAAGACAGTCATACGCTCTCTTTCAGTTTCACCCCGATAGTCATCGGCATTGTCGCACTTGCTGTCTTGTGGGGAGGCATTGGAACCGGACTGGTGAGCTATCTTCCTGGAGCCAACGTGATTATCAAAACAGCACAAACTTCCATAGACTCTCTTTTTCTTCTGTAATTGTACAAAGAAAAAAACTCTTTTAAAACTATTATAATAAACATAATATATACAAATAATATAGCCTCTGAAACCCTCTATTAACCCCCTATTAACACTCTATTAACACGGATATCACATCTTTCTCACATAAGATATTTTTATGCGAATTTTCTACTTTATTTTCTTCAACTTATGTTAACATTGTTCAAATCAAATCAAAAATTGGAGTTATCACATGGCTATTTCAAGACGTAGTGTATTCAAACTAACAGGTGCTGCAGCTGCAGCTGCAGCATTGTCCGGATGTACAAAAACAGCAAGTCCGGAATCTGCTTCTACACAAAGTGGTACTAAAACTATTGCAAAACATCAGGTCGTCATCATCGGTGGTGGATTCGGTGGTCTGACTGTCGCTAAAGAGTTGAAAAAGATCGATCCAGACTTTGATGTTCTCGTCATCGAGAAAAATGACAGTTTTATGTCCTGTCCATTCTCAAACACAAACCTAGGAAAACTAAAAGGCATTAACCTGGGTACACTCGTACATGATTATGACCAAGCGGTAGAAAAACATGGTTATTCTATGCTTCAAACTGAAGTCACTGCAATCGATAGAAAAGCAAAAACAGTTACAACGACAAAAGGTGCTATCGGTTATGATTATTTAGTACTATCTCCTGGTATCGAATACAACTATAAAGCACAATTCCCTAACTGGGACAAAGCAAAAACAGATCATATCCGCCGTGTAGCTCCACCGGCACTTATTCCGGGACGTGAGCACATCATCTTAGAACGTCAGCTTGCCGATATGGAAGATGGAAATGTCATCATCACTGTTCCAAAAGGTAAGTTCAGATGTCCACCAGCTCCATTTGAAAGAGCAAGTATGATCGCTGCTTACATGAAAAAAGAGGAGATCAACGGGAAAGTAATCATTCTGAATGAGACTGACAAAATTGCCAAGGGTGCTGCATTCAAAGAGGCATGGAACGAACTCTACCCGGATATCGTCGAGTACCATCCAAACTGTAAACTTACCGATGTCGATACTGACAAGAAGACCGTCTCTTACACGACCAAAGACGAGATGGGAGATTCAGTGGCAATGAGTATGGACTATGAGGTACTAAACCTGATCGCTTATAACAAAGCCAACCCTGTTATAGAGATGGCAGACCTCGAGACTGTCGATGATGTCTTTGGCAAGGTTGTTATGAACGGTTGTTCATTTGCTACAAAAACAGACCCGAGTGTCTATGCTGTTGGAGATGTCGTCGGTCATGCTATCCCACCATCAGGTCAGACAGCTAACTGGGCAGGTAAACATTGTGCTGCTGAAATAGGTGCTCTGCTTCACGGCAAGACACATGAGCTTAGCGTCAAAACCACACCTCAAAAAGCCGGGAATGTCTGTTACTCAATGGTTGGTGACAAACCGGAAGAAGGTGTTATGGTCGTCCATGACTTCCACTGGACCGGAGAAGTAATCGGCGGTAAAGGTCATGTACCAAAAGGTAAAGACGGAAAATTCAGATCAAAGATGAACGCAAAAGCAACACGTGAATGGTACCGTGGTATCATGAATGACCTTTTCGCATAAGTAAAGAAGGACAGAGTCTATGGAACGTAGAGATTTTTTAAGAGTTACGGCAGCAGGTGCTATTGTCGCCTGTTCTCCTTCACTCTTGACAAGTGAGTTAAGAGCTGATGACGGACGGCTCTATAAGAGCTATAACAAGGTATTGCTGGTGGACGAAGGTGGAAGCCCGGTTACATACGCATCACTGCAGAAAGAGCAGGCATATATCTTCAACTACCCTTTTGTAGCTACGCCGGTTATGATGATCAATCTGGAAAAAAGGACGAGAAAAGAGGTTACACTCAAAAGTGCTGCAGGTGAAACCTATATCTGGAAAGGCGGTGTCGGTCAAGACAGAACACTCGTTGCCTACTCTGCCATCTGTTCGCATCAGTTGACCCATCCAAATCCTAATGACAGTTTTGTCACCTATTCAGGCAAGAACAAGACAATGAGCTGTTCTCAAAAAGGAGTAATCGTCTGTGCTTCTCACCTTTCTGCTTTCAACCCGCGCGACGGGGGAATGAACATCGCAGGTCCGGCAGAGGAAGCCTTGGCATCTGTTGTCTTAGAAGTCGATGAAAAAGATCAGGTATGGGCTGTTGGGGTCCTAGGTCCTGACAAGTTCCATGACTTTTTCAAGACCTTCAAAGACGAGTTCAAAGAACACTATGGTGGAAAAAGAAAAGCCAAAAAACTTGTCAGCGAAGAAGCCCCAACGACTGTTTTGGAGAACTATTCGACCGAAGTCGTTCCACTTTAACCTTCAGGGAGAAAATCAGTTTTCTCCTCTACTGCCTTCTTTAAAAAATGAACGTATCCTTTCTAGACATCACATTCATCTGTGTAAAACGCAATCGCGCTTGGTGAAGCATAAATAAAACTCTCAATCGGTCTTCGTGTCGCCAATAGTGTAAGTCTCTGTGGTGAGATAGCCCGCGATAGGGCGACATAGAACTGTGAAGGAGCAAAGATCTCATCTAGGTCTATGACAAGATCCAAGAGGCTCATCCCCTGTGACTTATGGATCGTAATAGCATATGCAAGGGTAAGCGGATACTGAAACAGGTCAAAACGGCTGACCTCTATCTCCTGCTTTTTCCCCTCTATCGTCTCTTCTTTCCACTGTTTCTTGGAGAACCGCTCCTTTTCAACCCGAACCAGCTTGCCATTGTCTTTCATCACATGAATAAAGCCCTCTTCTTCATTAATACGTACGACAACACCCTTTTCACCGTTAAAGTAATTCCATGAGTTACGCATGAAAAGAACGGGTGCACCTACTTTCAAGGACAAGATTTTCGGAAGACGTGAATCATTCAGGAAGCGTTCTACCTCATTCTCCCTCACCCCCTTCTCATACATCTGAACATCGGTCTCAAAATGAAAAAGTTCTCCTTCAAGGGCATGAAGTTCTTTGGCATTATGCCGCTCAACAGAAGCGTTCTTTCCAAAAAGAAGAGTATTATTCTGCATCTCCCTGGGCATAGGACGGATAAGTGAATGAATATATGCTATAACCTCTTCATCTTTAATCCCATGCCGTATCTTGTCAAGGATATGAATAAAACGTTCATCACTGCTTCGCTTGACTTCAATTAGATTATGGACTACAAAGTTAAAACGCTGCCACGCTTCTGACTCAAAGGCAAAACCGTAGACCCTATTCACAGGGATACCAGGATTATTCATCATAAAATGACGTCTCTCTGACTCGCGTATAACAGGAGGCAGCTGTAAAAAGTCACCACTGACCAAAAGCCGAGCCTTCGATTCTGATTGCAGCAGACGAAGACGGATCATATCCATGACTCCTGAACTGACCATGGATATCTCATCAATAATAATCACATCGATCTGCTGGAGCAGTTTGGAAAGCTTCTTGTCAATATTGATCTTGCCGGCTCGCTCCAGCTCAAAAGAGTGCGAGCAGATACCGAGATTAAAAAAACTGTGAAGTGTCTGTCCCGTTATCAAAGCTGCGGCCATGCCAGTAGATGCAAGTTTGGCTATCTTCTTGCCCTCTAACTCATACTGTGCGATAAGGGCACGCAGTAAAAAACTTTTTCCCACGCCGGCACCGCCGGTTAAAAAGACATTGTTCTTATGCTCTAAAAGTGTTTTAATTTCTTTGATATCGTCCAAGGCCATACACTTGTATTAGGATGGGCGCATTGTAGCAAAGAGCAGATAAAAACCTCTCTTTTTATGTCGGACTGTAAGCTTTTTAGACTTACTGGACTTCACCAAGGGCACGGCTGATTGTGTACTTCATGTCCTCATCAAGGTCCATGTTCTTTCGCATCCAGTCGATATAGCCTCTGTCGGTAATGACCAGTTCTTCGATCGTCTTACCTTTGTTTTTACCGAAGCGGAGCGGTTTGTTGAGATAGACGGGCTGTTGTGTCAACTCAACCAGTTTCTGCATAGGGTTCTCATTCGGATAGGCTGTTTTGACCTTTTTTGCCAACGCTGACATAAAGAGTTTAAGTATCAACACATCCCCGATAGCATCATGGGCTTTGATCTCGACACCCAGTTTTTGTGCTTCCTGGGCCTCATCTTTATAGAGTCCAAGAGCATATCTTAGATACTGTAAACGGTGAAATTCCTGTTCAGCATAAAGATGTTTCGCACAACGCAACGTATCGATCAGCTGCATCTGGTTTTTAAAACCCTCTTTTTCAAGCATTCCCAAATCAAAAGGTGCATTATGGATAATCATATAGTTATCATCCGAGTTAAGCTCGACGAGACGTCTGTAAGCCTGCATATCTGTACATGACGGTTTGCCCGCTATCATCTCGGGCGTGATATGGTGCGTCTCCATGGCAGCGAGGTTTATCTCGACATCAGATGAACAAAACTCGTTATAGACTTCTACCGGTTCGCTAGGTCTTCCCAGGACCATATATCCAAGTTGAATGATTCTATCCGTTTCGCCGGTTCCTGTTGTCTCTGTATCCAAGATAATATATTTTGCCATAGTGTTCCAAATAAAAAAGGGATTAAAATTCGAGGTAAGGGTTCGCTACAAATTCTTGTGTAATTCTAAGATAATCAAGATTAATTTTCAGTTTGATTACCTCATCACCCGTCTTTATAGGCTCGTGCAGTGTAAAAAGATCATATGTCTTCCATTTGATCAACTTGCGGTCGATCGTCTTGTTAATAACCGCAACCGGTTCGTCAAGTATCTCGTTGATAAGTGCAGCAATATAGGCAATCGATTCTGAATTGACTTCCATTGAAAACATCTTGCAAACAGCTGATATAGGGACTTCAAGTTCGGGATCTTTGTATTCAGCAAGCTTATAAGTGTGATAAATAGCATTAGCCAGGCGTACAGCCTCATCACTCGGCCAGGCGATTTCAATGTCTTTTTCAGTTTCTATGAAAAACTCCTCAAATCAATAATGATTTATTATATCATAGAAGTTTTATTGGTGGTTAAACAACTCGTCAAAAAGATAGTCCAGATCAAAACTGCAATAGATACCACGTGTAAAAATGGAAGGCAGGATTTCCAGAAGAAA
Source organism: Sulfurimonadaceae bacterium (assembly GCA_041546465.1). GTDB lineage: Bacteria > Campylobacterota > Campylobacteria > Campylobacterales > Sulfurimonadaceae. The sequence continues at coordinate 1,097 of JBFEWG010000079.1, read as the reverse complement.
GTATCCGAGTTTCAGCATCGGATAAAAAATGATGACACTCCAATATAACTCATGATATGTAAAATGGTTACGAAGCCACCTGATTGCAAGCTCCCCTCCACTCATCGCGGCAGAGACCTCAAATGCGATAATAAAACCTAACACAAGATAAATAAGTACAAGAGCGTATGCGATGTGTAAAAACCAAAAAAACATGGTTATCATCCTGACCTCCTTCAGAACCCCTCTTGTTTTCATTGTACTGCAAGAGGAGTATAAAGTCTCTTAGAGCAAAACCCTATATATTTATCTTTATTTAACTGTTGAAAAGAGTAGACTAGCTGAGTGCTCAGGAAGCAACTGTACCAATAGCAAAGACCAGTTCACTGCTCCCGTCTTCATAAATGATATTATTGTCCCACTCTACCGTTTTGACACTCTTGTCCTTACAGACAATACTGTTCGTAGACTTCCAGGCCTCGGAGTTTCTGTTAAACACATCTTTAAAAATCTGATTCACCCTGTCCTCTTCCTGAACAGGAATAAAATGCTTGAACCAGTTCTTTCCTATGACCTCATCCTCTTTATATCCCGTCACATTACAGGCATACTGATTAAAGTAGACGACATTACCGTTAGCATCAATTTTGACGACCATACTACCCGTTTTATCCAGGGCCTCTTTGTCAAGGATCTGTATATTCTTGTCAAAGGTCGTATAGGATATACCTTTCTCTTCCAAAATAGTGACGATCTTGATCATCGATTTGAAGATGATACTGTCTGACCCGCTTACCGATCTGCAGACAAAACAGTTTTTTGCTTCATCGAACTTGTAAGGAAGTATGTCAAGACCTGTTATTGATTTAACTAATTCCATGTTCTACTCTATTCTTTTAGTTATCAATAAATATACTACCACAAAATAGCAATAAAGTGCAGGAAAATGCTAAAAATGTTTAAAAAGAATCTTTAAACTAATTTTTAATATTATTTTTAGTTTAAAATCGTTGAAGTTTCAGCTGCCTACATGCTATCGTTTTATTATAGCAATAAGCAGTGACAGGAGAATCGAGACTACAATCATCGTCACGACTGGAAAATAGACCTTCGTATGC
>JBFEWG010000118.1:0-5974 GCA_041546465.1 Sulfurimonadaceae bacterium | reverse complement strand
TGGACCTTCACTCGCATCGCTATGCTCTGAACTGATATCGATTCCCAGCTCTTTAAGACGCTCCATCACAGGAGGATGCGTGTAATGGAAGAAAATATAGATGGGATGAGAAAGTGGAAAGCTTTTGTTTTCGCTCACCAGCTTTTGAAGGGCGGAAGCAAGATGCTCACCTCCGCCAAGTTCAGCACCTGTTTTGTCTGCTTCAAACTCATTGTGTCGGCTTACAATGCCCATCAAAGGCATCATAATGAACCCGAGTACCGGCATGAACAAGACAAACAGGACCATGATGATTCCAGGAGTCTGTGCCACACCAAGCTCTAAAAAGATATGTTCATCCAAATTGCCAAAAAGGGCAAACATCCCAAAAAGAAGTGCGCCCATCAAGCCCATGTTTTTATAAATATCACCATGGGCAAAATGTCCCAGTTCATGACCCAATACAGCCAAAAGTTCCTGAGGTGTCAGCTTTTCGATCAGGGTATCGAACAATACGACCCGTTTTGTTTTCCCCAGGCCACCAAAATAGGCATTCAAGCGGGCATCACGTTTACTCGCGTCTGAAACGAAAATACCTGAAGATACAAAACCTGTCTTTGCCATCATTGCTTCTATACTCTCTTTGAGTTCACCCTCTTCCAAAGGAGTCACCTTATCAAAGAAAAGTGCACGAACCGTAGGAAAAAACATATTGACCAATACGATGACACCAAAGATAAACATAAAGCTATACAACCACCACATCTCTACACCGATCATGATCATATTCACACCCCAGATCACTGCCGCACCGATAACCACCATGATCGCAGTACTGACAAGTGTATCTCTTATATACAGAGCGATTGTTGATTTATTGAATCCGTAAGCCTCATCGACAACAAATTTCTGATAGATTTCAAAAGGCAGAGAGACGATACCGTTGATAAGGATAAAACCCAATACAAAAAGAATCGTATGCATCGTCGGTGACAAGCTCGTAAACACTCCGTCAAGCCAGGAGATACCCATACTCAACCAAAAGATCAACACCGCATATTCGACAATCGTCGAAACAATGCTGATCCGTTCCTTGGTTATCGCATAATTACCTGCCTGGATAAACTCTTTTGGCTCCAACAAAACATTTTTCTTAGCTTTTGCCTGAGTAAGGTAACCGATCTGCATCACACTGACATAGATCCGCATCAATATATAAACAGTATAAATTCCAATCGCTAGACTCAGCACTTAGATCCTTTGGCTTTTTTACGAATTTTATCATCTTTGACTTAAGTGCACCTCTAAAAAATCACTTGTTGTAGTCGATGATCTTGGCCGGTGGGATTTCATCATCCACATGTGAATAGACTCCTTTTACGATACTGTAAAGGACACCCATTGACAAAAGCATCGCAATGACCGCATAGACCACATGCTTTTTCTCTCCTTTGAGACCGTTATAGTCTGTACTGTCTTCTAATCTAGGTTCATTCATAAGAACACTCCTTAATTGTTTATTAAAAGAAGTTTAGCTAATGTTTATTATATTTTTATCAAATAATACTCTGACTTCATCCAGCTTTTTTCGGCTGTATATCCATGTGATTACAGCAGAAAATGTCACGATCATGGCGATACCGATCCAAACCCACACTATTGTCAATCCAAGATAGACAAAGAGGCTCAGTAGTATGATGGGAGCGATGATCTGCCTGAAGATTGAGATATAAAAGATAAAACCGGGTCTTTTGATCCCTTGTAGCATCGCGAGGTATACAAATATCACCATAAAGGCGAAAAGAATAAAGGCTTCGACACGAAGATATATGACACCCTCTTGTATCACTCTGACATCATCGGAAAAAAAACTCATAAACTGCTCTGCTCCACCTAACAATAACAGCATTCCTATAAATGAGATGATTCCTCCGTAATAAAGCGAGAGCTTAACCGTTTCCTCTATCCGTTCGAATTCTCCTGCTCCATTGTTCTGTGATACAATAGCAAGTACTGCGACGTTTAGCCCGATACTGGGCATCAACACGATCTGTTCGATCCGCATACCGATACCAAAGGCAGCAACGACCTCCTTGCCATAAGGTGCAACAAAATAGGTGATGATGAAGATTCCCGTTGCCATCATGATCATATTGACACTGGGAGGAAATCCCTGCCTTAAAAGCTCTTTGTAAACAGAACTATCTACTGTGAACCCCTTAAAAGAACCAAACAATGGCGTCTTCTTCAGACGGTAAAAAAGATAGAGCATCGTGATCAACTCGGTGATGATCGTTGCCAAAGAGATTCCCCTTACACCTTGAGGGGCTATCCCTACCCCTCCGTAGACGAACCAGTAGTCAAACAGGATATTCAAAAACGATGAGACGATCAGGATGTTCCTAAACGAGACCGTATCACCCATCGCATTCAATAAAGCGTTGATAAAATAACTCAATACGAAAAAGACCGAACCATACAAGATGATATTGATATAATCCAAAGCCTCTTTGAGATAAACACCATGGGCACCTAAAAGCTGCATCAGGTAAGGTGTTGAAAGCACACCGATCAATGTCAGGACAACCGAGAGGAAAATGGCAAAGAGTAAAGCATTCAACGCGATATGAAAAGCACGCTCCTCATCCTTTTCACCCAATGCATTACCGACCAGTGCAGTCACGGCTTCACTCATACCCCCGGCAAAAGCAATCATCATAAAAAATATCGAGAATGAAAGGGTCAAGGCCGAAAGAGCCTGGGTGGATATCTGACCAGCAAAATAGGTATCTGTCACATTATACATCGTGTGAAAAAAGAAACCCACACTCGCAGGAACAGCGAGTTTCTTAATCTGTGTGGCAATATCATCTTGGGTTAAATCTATATTCATTACAATGTCTTTATGGATATATATACACAAACACCTGAGCCGCCCAATGCTCAGTGCAGGCTTTTAAAGCTGATACTCAGTACCTTTTTAAGTTATGGTGCCTTTATCATCGGTTTGGGTGTCTGGTGGTTCTATAACTGGTATTATGCCCTTTCTGCCTTGTTATTATCTTTTATCTTGATGGGTATCATACGCTCTAAACTCCTGCACAGTTCCATACCTAAGGTCCAGCAGGAGTTCTCCTATTCAGACAGTGACATTATCGGCTGGTATCTGCATATGAACATCTGTCCCGCTAAAGCCAAATAGGCTATAATTTTAAAAATAATTTCCGGGACACTACATGGCACTAATCGACCTTCTTGGCATTCATAAAAACTATTCGGCGCAAAAGATTCTCATCAACACCAACTTCAATCTTGAAGAGGGTGAACGAGTTGTCATCGTCGGGAAGAATGGAAGCGGGAAGTCCACACTTATGAAGATCGTTAACGGGACACTCGACTTTGATGAAGGTGAGCGGATAACTAGACAGGGACTAGAGGTCAAGATGCTTGCACAAGTACCAAAGTTTAAAGTCGGTGCCACCGTTAGAGAAGCAATCGAAGACGGATTGGGAGAATTGAAGACGGCCAGTGCCCGTTTTGATGAGCTTTCACTCCTACTGGCCGAAGATTATGACAATGAGGAGTTGATGCAGGAACATGCCGAAGTTTCCAGCTACCTTGACCACCATTCCGCCTGGAATCTTGACGATAAAATCGAACGTATCCTGGAACACTTTCAGCTCAAAGCCTATGAGAACAAGAACATCGATCTGCTTAGCGGAGGGGAACAGCGTCGTGTTGCCCTTGCCGGGCTCCTGCTGTTAAAACCCGATGTCCTTTTGCTCGATGAGCCGACCAACCACCTTGATGTCTACATGGTCGAATTCCTTGAAGAGCTCCTTCTCAAAGAGAAGTTCACCCTGCTCTTCATCTCGCATGACCGTTATTTCATCGACCGTATCGCAACACGTACTATTGAGGTCGAAGACGGAGCACTTCGTGTCTTCAGAGGCGGCTATTCCGATTACCTTACGCAAAAAGAGGAAATCATGCGCACCATGCAGAAACAGCATGAGAACCTCCTAAGGCACCTCAGAAGCGAGAACGAGTGGTATGCCAGAGGGGTACGTGCACGACTTAAGCGTAATGAAGGAAGAAAAGCACGTCTGATGGAACTGCGTGAAGCCGCGAAGACAAACCCTGCACAGATACGCAAGATGAAGGTGGAACTCGAACGCGAACAGAAGAACTTCCAACGTGACAAAAGTGTCAACAAACAGAAGATGCTCTTCGAAGTGGAAAATCTCTGCTACAGCATCGGCAACAAACAGCTTATCAAAGACTTCAGTATCCGTATCCTACAAAAAGATGTCATTGCCGTAGTAGGGCCCAATGGAAGCGGTAAATCCACCTTGCTGAAACTCCTGCTTGATCGTATACAACCCGACAGTGGAAAGATTGACAGGGGTGAGTTCAAGATCGGCTATTTTGACCAGCACAGGGAGATGCTTGATGACTCCAAGAACCTGATCGAGACCTTTTGTCCCGACGGTGGTGACCGCGTCGAAGTACAGGGTTCCAACATGCACGTCTACGGTTACCTCAAGAACTTTCTCTTCCCGCGTGAATACCTTGACAAAAAGATCGGTGTACTCAGCGGCGGTGAGAAAAACCGTATCGCCCTTGCCCTGCTCTTTACCAAAAAGGTTGACATCATGATCCTCGATGAGCCGACCAATGATCTGGACATCCCGACGATCAATATCCTCGAGGAGAAGCTTCAGCACTTTCCCGGCGCAGTCATCCTTGTCAGCCATGACCGCTACTTTGTCGACAAGATCGCCAAGAAACTGCTCATCTTCAAAGGAAACGGTTATATAGAAGAGAGCTTCCAGGAGTACAGTGAATATCTCAACATCGAAAAAGCACTCAACTCTATTGCAGAACTTGAAGATGCACCGGAAAAGAAAAAAGAGGTCATCAAAGAGATGGACAAAAACCTGAAAAAGGAGGTCTTCAAACTGACCTACAAAGAGAAAGAAGCACTCAAAAAACTGCCTGATCAGATTGAAGCACTGGAAATAAAGATCGACGAGTTGAACAACTGCCTGGCCGACCCGGCATGTTACCAGGAGATCGGGCTCACCAAACTTTCCAAAGAGCTCGAAGAGAAAGAGAGTGAATATGAATCAATGGTCGAAGAGCTGCTTCGCATCGAAGAGAAGGTCGAGATCATTGAAGCTCAATAAAGAGAAACTGAAAAGCTGGGCAAGAGAACTTGCCGTCACCGCACTACTTGTCTTTGTCATCGCTAATGGCATCAGTCTCTTTCGCGCACCTGACATCAAGGAAAAGAGCCTTCCCGAGATAAATACCCTGCTTATCAACGAAGAGCTCTTTTCAACCCTTGACTACAAGGGAAAGCCGATATTGATACACTTTTGGGCAACCTGGTGTCCGACCTGTAAACTGGAATCAGGAAATATTCAGACACTTTCTGAAAACTACGATGTCCTTACCATTGCTGTCAAATCTGGAGATGATGCCAAGATTAGCACCTACCTTAAGGAACATGATCTAAACTTTAAAGTCATCAATGATGAAGAAGGTATCCTCTCTTCCCAGTTCTTGATATCTGCCTTTCCGACGACCTTCATTTACGACAAAGAAGGAAAGCTTAGCTTTACCGAGGTCGGCTATACTTCGACCTGGGGCCTTTGGCTACGGATGTGGTGGGCTGGTCGATAATCTATACACAACAACATAAAAGAAGATAAAGGCACGTGATGTTCGGTATGCAAGAAGACATTAGCGATCTAGAACTTAAACAGAGGTGGCGACTCTACTGGCTGCAGACTATCTTTGAGTTCTCCAACACCAAACTCCAAAAAATGGCATGGATACAAGGGACTGATGCCCACTGGCCAGATGGTGAAGTCTGGGACTCATCTTTTGAAGAGTGCGTTTCAGCATATTTTGAGACTCTAGCCCTGGATGATGCCTATGAGAAAGCCGTACAATGGGGCAATGTCTCACAGGAGGAAGCCGACAGGGC
>JBFEWG010000104.1:0-7046 GCA_041546465.1 Sulfurimonadaceae bacterium | reverse complement strand
AGTAGGGAGACAAGCCTCTTGAAGCTTTCACGGTTAATGGTCTTTATCGCATGGATAGCTTCGGGACTTGGACTGGCACTGGCCTTGTCAAAAACCCTGCATTAAAATGCTATAATCTATCAAAAGGACGGATCATGAAAAAATTTGCAATACTTTTACTTTTGAGCTTCTCTCTCTTTGCCGGAAACCTACAGCTTAAAGAGGGTTTTGTCGCTGCCCATACCGAGGTCCTCGGTGACAGTACGATCGATCCTCTGAACAACAATCTACATGCTGACCTTACGATTTCCGGAAATGATATCACCAGCATCAGAGGTAAGATCTCCGTTGATATGAAGCTCTTTGTCAGTGACAACAGTGACCGTGATGAGCATATGAACAAGACGAATGAAGTAGAGAAGTTTCCACTTGCTTCATACACCATTACAGCTATCAACAAGGCAAAGGATGCACATGCCTACACGATTGAGGGTACCCTTAATTTTCATGGTGTTCAAAAGGCATTAAACTTTGATGCAGAGATCTTAGCCACGGAGCAGAGTATCAGTATCAGCGCCATCTCAAAATTTCTCCTTAGCGAATATGATGTAGATGCACCCTGTCTTCTTGGTTTTGCGCTTTGCGTAGAAGATAATGTTGACATCTTTGCCAAAGCCGTCTTAATCAAATAGTGCGTTTCCTCCTACTCTTTACTCTCGGCCTCAATATTTGGGGGGAACAGACACTTCCAAACCTTGAAGCCAAGCTCTATGCCTATATCCAAAAGAACCAGATTTCCAAACATCGAATAGATAGATACCTGGGAACCTGGCCAAGTTATCCTATGTATGACGGTGCGCGCAAAGAGATACCTGAATCCAATGCCTTTATGACCCTGCAGACCCTTATTCTTTTATACGAGGTCAACCAGGATTACAAACTGCCTTTCATCGAGAAAGTCTTCTCGTCCGCTCACAGACAGATCAGAAACTATATAGCTGACGCTCAACAGACAAATGAGCCAAAAGGGACTATCGCTTTTTGGCCGCTGCTTCAAGATGATGAAGGCAACTGGATACGCAGTTTTGATACGAAATGGTATAACACATCCATGCGTATCCTCAATGTGGGCAATGACTTCGACACCTCATCACAGGCCTTTGTCTGGTTATATCTTCGCAAGAAGGAACGTCCTTTCCTTGATGATTTCATTCAGACGGTCAGCCACTACAGAGATCTCAACCGTTCTCTCGAGCACCCTTTAAACCTGCAGTGGAAAGAGCCCAATAGCGGTGCATTCATGACCTGGGCAGAGGATGAAGCACCCCGTAAACCAATCAACCGGATTATGGATCTGGTCAATGATGTCGACTGTGTGGTCAACCTGAACATCCTCACAGCACTCTCACTTTATGAGAACAATCTTGACACCCTTCCTTCTCAAACAAGGCAGGCGAAAGAGGCTTCTTGCCGTCTTATCCATGATATCATTGAGATGAACAAGGAGGAGAGATGTGCCACCTGGTACACCCGTCCTTCACACTTTTACCTTGCCTATGCCAAGGCCTATAACGCTGATACTTTCTGTTTGGAAGAGGACAAAGAGACTGTGCTTAAACGTGCCAAGAAGCGGGTGCGCTATCTTCTGGCACATCCCGGACTTAATTACTTTACCGAGATGGCAGAATATATCATCATCCTTAAAACTCTCAAGCCTCAAAACAGACGGGGTTATTTTCTTAGACGGATGATCACTGCTTTGGAACGTGAACTCAAAAAAGGCATTGTCGAGAGGGATGAGTATGCCTACCTCCCATCCAAGCACTCTCTTTTTGGCGGAGAAGCCTTCGGACTTTTTAATTTCAACTGGTATGGCCGCGCCAATGCAACCGCTTTAACATTAAGAGCTTTAACGATGAAATAGTTATAATGTGCAAACCAAATAACCGGAGTATACAATGATGAGAAAGAAAAGCCTTTTTAGCCTTTCACTAAAAGATTTTTTTACCCCCTATTTTTTAAGCCTGGCCCTTCTTCCGCTTTTGATCACCCTGGCCATTCTCTTTACATCGCTCTTCTATGGGATACAGGTTCTTAATGACAAAATGAACGCCGTGCGTATCGAAAAGACCACGACAGAGTACTCTACTCCGACACAGACCCGTTCAGAAAGTTCAATAAACATCACCTATGACGACAATGCGACAAGTTCCTCATCACTGTTTGATATCAACCCGATAGCTCTTGTCGAGTCTATACAGAGTTCAGAGCTGCTAAGCAGTATGCTTCAAAACGATATTCTGCGCTGGATCATCGAAAAGCTCGTTGTTTTGATCGCGAGTTATTTCATACTGATTTTCGCTGTCATTATCGCCGTTACCATTGTAGGTTTTTTCACCCCTCTTGTCGTCAAAAAACTAAAATCACGCCATTATCCGCCATTCGTTATCAAAGGACACGGCAGTCTTATATATGTCATCTGGTATGCCATCCGATCATTCCTTATCATGATCCTTCTTTACCTTCTGCTGATTCCGTTTTACTTTATTCCCATCTTGAATATCCTTGCTTTCAATATTCCCGCCTACTACTTCTTTCACAAGATGCTTGTCTTTGATGTCGGCTCGACCATCAACACCAAAGAAGAGTTTCTGCGCATCAAGACTATTGTCGGCAATCAGATCCGGCTTCGTACCCTCTTGATGTACCTTTTAACGCTGATACCTTTTGTGGGGATATTTTTTCCTCTCTTCTTTGTGATCTATCTCAGCCATATCTTTATCAATGAGAGTATCGAACTGCGGATGGTAAGCGATAAATAGAAAGTTCCCAGGCTACTGCCTGTGAATCGATAAATGTACTTCCATGTAAACCTAACATTTTTAAACAGGTTTTTTACTGTTTACTTCTTATTTAATCTCTGGTGATAAGATGTCTCTATCTAAATATTGGAGATAGCTATGAAAATATTGTTTATCACACTTTTTCTGCTCTCCTCTCTTATGGCAGAGCAGAACAGCTCAATGGCATTTGGTACCAAAGTGACTCAACAAAGCCCTTTTAAGACCTTCAAGCAAGCTGATGGTACTTCATTTGTAGGAATCCCTCGCGGCAAAGATTGTTTCACCTATATTGAACTCTCCAGTGGTTATACAAGTTTGTATAACAAAAAGAGTAAACGCTATGAATATGCCCTGATACAAAATAAAAAGCTTGTACCTTCGGGTATATCTGTCACTTCCGGCAGCATTCCTAAAAACATTCAAAAAATCTCAAAAGAAGAACTGAAAAAACTACAAGAAGAAGCATTTAAGACGCACCTGTAAAGAATTGACATGATCTGCCGATATTGTTTTATCTATTAAACAAAGAGTTGGTCATGAACGTAAACAGCGCCTTGAATGCTTATTCCCAACATTCGCTTTCCATTGATATCAAGACAAGCAGCGGAGACATCATCGAACTTGATTTTAATAATGAGAAATCTTTACAATACAGCGCCAATGACAAACAACAATCATTCGCTTTCTCTTCTATGGAGTCGTTCTCTTTTCATTATGAAGGCAACGGCATTGATGCCCAGGACAAAAAAGAGATCGAAGCTTTTTTAAAGATTGCACAACCCAACATCGATAACTTTGTCGCCGGGCTGAATGAGGGTTCATCACTTCTACAACCAATCAATCAATTGACACAAAACATTACTCAACTCTTTAAACCTGTAAAAGAAACAGGCGATGAGAACCTCTTGAACTTTACAAAACAGGGGCTTGTCAATGCTATGGACAAAGCTTTGAAAAAAGAGGTGGAGCCTTTTGAGCAGACAGAAAAAGTACTCTCCCATGCCCAACGTTTTTTAGAGCAGATGCTCAAACAACTTGACAAGGCTGAAGAGGCCTTTTACGCTTAAGAGGCTAGTCAAGATTGAACAGTGAATCCTTTAAGGTCGATTGGCCTTTTTCAGAGATACCGTAAAGTTCCTGCTTCAGTGCTACATGACAATCCCTGCATCCTTGTATCACTTCATGCTCTTTAATACCCAGTCCGTTGATCTTGGACATAGGATGGCAGGCAAAACAATCGCTTCCGCAATCAGCCATACTGTTGGGATCAGCCGAGTGACAGTTGATACAAGTCATCATCGGCTTGTGACGTTTATCTTCTTCTATCGTTGTCGCCAGATTGGGATGACAGGTAAGGCAGTCACCGGTACACGCAAACAAAGACATTACAAACATCAAAAAGAATATTATCGTTTTCATGACATAAATTATAGACTAACTTAATGAACGTTTACCACAAATTCATCATCTTTGGCACCAAAATCGACGACTGATCCTTCATCAACCTCTCCGGACAGAATAAGGTCGGCCAACTTGTCTTCGACCATCTCATAAAGCGCACGTTTTAACGGTCTGGCTCCATACACCGGATCAAAGCCTGAAGCAGCGATCAACGACGAAGCTTCATCACTTAAATTTAGCGTGATGTTTCTCTCTTTTACCTTTTCCTGTATCTCGCTGAAGAACAGACTTACAATGCCTTTGATCTGCTCAAGACCTAATGGATTAAAGACAACCATATCATCCAAACGGTTCAAGAACTCAGGTTTAAAATGCGACTTCAGCTCTGCAAGGACAACCTCATCACCAGCCCCATCCATGATCTTGTCAGAGGCAATATTTGAAGTCAGAATAATGATCGTATTGGTAAAGTCAACGACCACACCCTTATTATCCGTCAGACGTCCATCGTCCAAGACCTGCAACAGGATATTAAACACATCCGGATGCGCTTTTTCGATCTCGTCAAGCAGTATGACCGAATATGGCTTGCGACGAACAGCTTCTGTCAGCTGTCCACCCTCATCATATCCTACATACCCTGGAGGTGCTCCTACAAGACGTGATACGGCATGTTTCTCCATATATTCACTCATGTCTATTCTGACCATGGCTTCCTCAGAATCAAAGAGAAACTTCGCTAACGTCTTGGCCGTTTGTGTCTTACCTACACCCGTCGGTCCGAGGAACAGGAAAGAGCCGATCGGTCTGTCTTTGTCAGAGAGACCTGCTTTGTTACGCTTGATCGCACGCGATATTGCAAAAGTTGCTTTCTCCTGTCCGATGACCTCTTTATCCAGTTCATCCTGGATGTGAAGGATTTTCTCTTTCTCGCCTTGAAGCATCTTCTGAACAGGGATCTTTGTCCACTTGCTTACAATAGAAGCAATGGCATTCTCATCGACACTGTTTCTCAGCAGCGTCCCTTCTGCTTGCATCTTACTCCAGACATCCTGCTGGGCAAGTTCGTCTTCTTTAAGCTTTGGAATATCCCCATACTCGATCTCAGCAGCTCTGTTAAACTCACCGCTCTGTTTTGCCTGTTCAGCTTCGCGTCTTTTGGCTTCGACCTCATTTTTGATATGTGAGATCTTGTCAAAGACAGCTTTCTCGTTCTCAAATTGTCCCTCAAGCGAACGTTGCTTCTCCTGGGCATCGGCGAGCTCTTTTTCGACTTCGATAAGGCGTTTTTCATTGCTGGCACTCTCTTCCATCTTCAACGCCTCTTTTTCGACTTGAAGTTCAGAGATGATACGTTTGACGCTTGAAAGAACATGCGGTTCGGACTCGATCTGCATCTTAAGTTCCGCCGCAGCCTCATCAATAAGGTCGATCGCTTTATCCGGTAGGAAACGATCTGCAATATAACGCTCAGAAAGCTTTGCAGCGGCAACAAGTGCTGAGTCCGTGATCGTCACATTGTGGTGTGTTTCCAAACGCTCTTTAAGACCACGCAGTATCTGCAGGGTCTGATTAACCGTAGGCTCAGGTACATCCACCGGCTGGAAACGTCTTTGTAACGCCGTATCCTTCTCAAAATACTTTCTATACTCTTTTAGTGTGGTCGCACCTATCGTATGAAGTTCACCACGTGCCAATGCAGGTTTAAGTATATTGGCTGCATCCATACTTCCTTCGCTAGCACCTGCACCGACAATAGTATGTATCTCATCAATAAACAGAATGATATTACCGCTTTGCTTCACCTCGTCGACAACTGCTTTTAAACGCTCTTCGAACTCTCCACGGTATTTGGCACCGGCAATAAGCGCATTCATATCCAAGGCAACGAGTCGTTTGTTCTGAAGACTAAGTGGCACCTCTTTGTTGGAGATACGTTGAGCCAAGCCCTCAGCCAAAGCCGTCTTACCTACCCCCGGTTCACCAAGCAGAATCGGATTGTTTTTACTTTGACGGATCAGTATCTGCATCATTCTGTTTATCTCTTCATCTCGACCGATCACCGGTGAAAGTTTTCCTTCCGCCGCTTCAGCTGTAAGGTCGATACCGTATTTATCCAGACTCTCAAGAGTCTCATCCGCACTTTGAGATTCGATCTTTTGACCTGCGCGCATTGCTTCAAGGTTTTTACTCAGATCTATCAGGTCAACATATTTACCTATAATAGATTTGACAGGTTCTGTTTTCAGGTTAGCCAAGATCCACGCGTCAACTGCGATGAAGCTGTCACCGTTTTGAACCATCCACGCCTGAGCAGCTTCCAACGATTGGGCAAAAGAGCGTGAAAGGCGGATGTTCTCTTTTGTCAGTTGAGAACTTTTCACAAGACCGTTCGCAGCACTTTTAATATCAAGTTCAATCGCTGTTTTGTCAATGTTCATCTTGTTAAAGACTTGTGAAAGTACAGAGTTCGAGTTTGTCAACTGCGCCCACACAAAGTGAAGACTCTCCACTTCCGCATTTTGATTATGTAAAGCCAGAGAAATCGCTGATTCTATGGCCTCTGTCATCTGGTGTGTCAATTTTTCAAATATATTATTCATAATTAATCCTTTATATGAACTGTATTATACATCTTTAGTCTACTACTGTCAAGTATACTGTTTATTTTTTTCAGTTCCTATACATACTATAGGATAGTTCCATTGTCTTTATAGACTTTTCAGTCACTTTTGCCTATAATCTCTACTTAAATTTTCAATAAGAGTTATACTCTAACCTACACAAACGAGAATCAATGAAAAAAAAGAATTTTATCGCGCT
>JBFEWG010000141.1:0-4930 GCA_041546465.1 Sulfurimonadaceae bacterium | reverse complement strand
GAACCGAACTTATACCGATGAACAAGGCGCACAATATCCACTCGATCATCGAAGCCGTCAAACGCTTTCCTATCGATACGAGAAAACGGGTAATGTTTGAATACCTTGTGATAAAAGACAAAAACGATGATATCGGGTCTGCCAAAAAACTGGTCAAACTACTCAGCGACATTAAGGCCAAGGTCAACCTCATCTTCTTCAACCCTTATCCGGGAAGTCCCTATGAGCGCCCCAGTGTCGCGTCAATGGTAAAGTTTCAAGAGTATCTTATCAATCACGGTCTTTTGTGTACTATACGCCAGTCCAAAGGAATTGACATCTCTGCGGCCTGCGGGCAACTGAAAGAAAAAGAAGCAGGAGAGTACTGATGCTGGCAACGGACCTGTTTCAAATCATATTTTTAAGTATAGTCGTCATTGTCGGTGTTGGCGGTATGATCATCGTCGTAATGTCGAAGGATGATGAAGCGTAAGCTGTCTCCTCAGAGCAATGTATAAAAAGTTGTTCTACTCCGTCCTTTTTCTTTTGAAGTATACAGTGCCTGATCGGCACTGTTGTAGATACTGAACTTGGTTATATCCTCACTGCACTGCGCCGTTGTGATCCCTATTGAGATAGTCAGCTTTCCATAGGATTCATTCTCCGCATGCTCAATCCCCAGAAGAGAGATCGCGTAATGTATCTTTTCGCTGAGGACTTCAAGAAAGCTCAAAGGGGTATCATAGAGCAAAACAGCAAACTCCTCTCCGCCAAGTCTGAAAAGATAATCATCCGCTCTGTGGAGCTGTTTTTTCAGAGCGCCTGCTACAGCTTTTAATGCTTCGTCGCCTTTTTGATGGCCGTAATGGTCATTGTATTTCTTAAAATTATCAATGTCAAGCATAAAAAAACTGATGTTCTTGTTCTCACTCAAGGCACGGGTGTAAAAAAGATCATAGATCGTATCAAAATGGCGACGGTTATAGATCGTTGTCAAAGGATCGGTGATGGCAATCTGCTTACGCTCATCAGAGACATGCTTGCGGATAAGATGCGCCTGTACTCTGGCTAAAAGTTCCTGTCCGTTAAAAGGCTTGGCGATATAATCTATCGCTCCGTTCTCAAAACTTCGCCGAAGTGTCTCAATATCATTATTGGCTGTCACCATGATAATAGGGATGTCTTCATACAGCAGATCACTTGAGATCTTTAGGCAGACCTCCGGACCGCTTATCTCCGGAAGGACATAAGACAGGAGTATAAGGTCAGTCTCTTTTTCATTAAGCAGCTCAAGCGCCGAACTCATCCCTGTAGCAGTGAATATATACTCAAACCCTGCCTTTTGCAAGATCGCTTTGAGCAGGGTACTGCCGTTTTTTGAGTCGTCAATGATCACAATTCGCATAGAGTGTATATCTAAACTGCTCTTCATTCGCATCCTCAAAGATATTTTGATTTTCTAAAACATATTCTATTCTAACACTAATTCAGTCTATTTATTCTGAAGGACAAAGAGAGATTCATCCCCCGTTCATATCCTTTTCATCCGCATGTTTTGCTCTTGTGAAGATGAGCCTGGATATTTGTCATAATAGTATCGACATCCAAAGTGAAGTCGGTCGGTACATTCGCTAACCATCAAGACACCAAAATAGTCATCGTTTAAATTTAGAGAGTGAAGGAAAAAGATTCCGGCCCTAAAGCCGGAGCTATGCTAAAAGCCTTATGGCTTAGTCTTTGTCAGGACGAGGCGTCGTCGCTGTCGCTGCAGGAAGCTGCGGATACGAGATATCAGGTTTTTTACCTTTTAAGGCCCCGAAGAAGGTCTCGATCGATGCCGCTTCTTTGTCTGTGATCTGCATACCCAACTGAATACGGCCCATCTCGACTATCGCTTCTTTCAAGCTCCAGATCGTACCATTATGGAAATATGGCGCCGTCTCTGTTATGTTACGCAAAGTAGGGGCCTTGACTAGTCCGTTGGCATCACCCTTAAAGTCACCGACATCCTTGTATTTATATTCACCTGTAATACCAAAAGCCTGCATAGAGCCGCCAAGTGCGATACCCGTATGACAAGTTGTACAGCCCTTGTCTATAAAGGTCTTCAAGCCTTCTTTCTGCTCCGCAGTCATTGCATCTTCGTTTCCGTTGAGATATGCATCATACGGAGCCGGTGTGACAAGAGTGCGCTCAAAGTTTCCTATAGTAGCTGTGATCGTCTCATAGTCGATCTTTACGTCTTTGCCATAAGCCGCTTTAAACGATCGCACATACTCAGGCATTGAGGTTACCGTGTTGACAACATGTTCTTTTGTCGCTGCCATCTCAGGACCGGCCAGGATAGGACCTTGTGCCTGTTTTTCTAGATGCGGATCACGGCCGTCCCAGAACTGTGCATCAAAGAAGACTGCGTTATAGACAGTCGGTGAATTCAGATGATGCGGGTTTGGTGTCCACATATGACCGATCGCAGCAGGAACGCCATCTACACCACCCATACCAAGGTTATGACAGGTGTTACAACTAATGATGCCACTTTTAGAGATACGCGGTTCAAAAAAGAGCTGCTTACCCAATTCGACTTTTGCATTCGTGATAGGATTATTAGGATCATCGATAAGCTTGCGAAGTTCTTTTGAACTGCTAGGAATGGCGACAAGACCTGCTTCCTTCGCTTGTTTTTGTAATGGCGAAGCCATCATGACACTTACGGCTAGTGCGCTTATTGCTATTGTTTTCATCATTGATTGTTTCCTTTGTCTATTTTTTACTTTTTAAGCGTGACTGGTACTCTTGAGGATGCTTACATACCGGACAGACTTTGAGTGCTTTCTTGCCTCTGTGTACATGTCCGCAGACCTCACAGATCCACTCTTCTTCTTCATCGCTTTCATATTCATGTCCGCTTTCAAGACGCTCCAGAAGTTCCTTATACATCTTCTCGTGCTCCACCTCAACCTTACCTATCGCCTTGAAGATACGTTCAGCTTCACTGTTCCCTTCTTCTTTGGCAATCTGGGCAAACTCCGGATACATTGTCAAGTTCTCATAACTTTCACCTGCTATTGCATCTTTGAGATTAGCTATTGTATCACCAAACTCCTGATTGTTCTTCATCATATTATGTAGTTTTAATTCGAGCTTGGCATGCTGTTTCTCATTATCTGCCGCTCGCTGAAAATGTGCGGCTATATCTCTAAAGCCTTCTTTCTGTGCTACTTTTGCATAATATTCATATTTATTTCTTGCCATTGACTCACCCGCAAAGGCTTTAAGCAGATTAACCATTGTAAGATTAGTCGTGATACACTCCATCGCTTGACCGCAACAATGCAACTCACCGCCACCGACATGACTGACTTCGACCTCGTTCCCACAAACGGAACACTTGTATGTCTCATATTGTTTCATCTTAAGCTCCTTACAAAGGATAATTTTTTTCCTTTGTAAGTATTATATCACTATGAAACTTAGTGGAAAATAATTATCATTTACTAACTTTCTCTTACTCATGTAAACGCTATTTCCTGTGATATAATTGTGTCATGAATTATGAAACTTTACTGCGCTCGCACAGTCTAAAAGCAACTCCTCAGCGCCTGGGGATATTATCTATTATGCATGAAAGCGGCCATATCAGTGTCGAAGACCTTTTTGTTCATATTAAAAAAAGGTTTGCTTCTATCTCTTTGGCTACGCTGTACAAGAATATTCATGCGATGCTTGAGAGTAAACTTATTTCTGAAGTAAAGATACCCAATATGAAGGTAAGATACGAGATATCAAAAGCACCTCATATCCATATGTTGTGTAAATCATGTCATGAGTTTATTGATCTTGAACTTGACCTGAACGATCTTGTTACTACAGCAAGTCAGAAAAGCCATTATATGATAGAAGATACTAATGTTATTCTATCGGGTTTATGTGAGCACTGTAAAAATAAATAGGGAAATTGTAAAAAGAAGAAACAGTCAACACACCAGGGAGACTGTTTATGCTGAAATCATACCCAAAGATTCTTAGCTAAACAAAAAGTTAAATGCCACAGTATAAAATCTTCATATATTTCTAAGTTAAACTTTTTTTCTCACAATTTAATCTAAAATTCTCTCCTAATGTGTAATATTCACACGTTGTTCTAAACTGTGAACAAGTAAACATTTTTTTTGACATGAATTTGATTTTATCAACTTAATTTTTTATAAACAATTGTTTATTTTTTCCTGAAATTTGCCCATGCTTATTTTTTATACAATACTATTAAACCCCTATTTATAGGGGTTTAATCAAAGTTAGAGACATTTTTGTATTTTAAGATCTACTTATACTTTATCAAAGGTTTTTTTTCTCCATATTTTTATTCACATCCCCAATTTATATTGATGTAATCACAAGTAATTCGTATCATAACTTCAACTTAACAATGCTTGTGCTTCTGTCTTTTCTGTAATACAACCGTAGTAAAAATGTTTCACTTTTGTAATCTTCTCGGATTAAACTTCTATTAAATAATTCAAACAAGGATATGACTATGGTTCATATTGAAAATATGGTTCGCAGCAGTTATCCGGGTCTGTACAACAAGATCCCTTCAATTGCTGTTCGGCCCGCCATCGGATTTCTAAAAAAAATGTTCCATGAAAAAGAGATCAATGCCTTTTTAGATCAGAACAGCCGTCTAATCGGTTTAGATTTTGTTGAATCTGTTTTGGAGCACCTTAATATATCTTACAAGGTAAACCATCGACAGCTTGAGAATATACCTGCGATTGGTAAAGTTATCATCGTGGCCAATCATCCTCTCGGCGCAGCCGATGCTTTGACACTTCTTAAGATGATCAGTGATGCCCGTCAAGACAAGACTATAAAGATCGTCGCAAACCAAATGCTCTCCCATATCCCCCAGCTTGCCCCTTTACTTATCCCTGTTGACAATATCCAGGGT